>JAXJYR010000055.1:0-19894 GCA_036306885.1 Longicatena sp. | reverse complement strand
GTTCGTACGCTCGAAAGAATTGCTACACCACTTCCTTCATCATTACCATTACTAATAATAACTTGTGGTTCGCTACACTTGGCGGTAACAACCCGTGGTCGGTTTGACTCCGACTGAATGAATGCCATGCCTGGCACACAACAAAATGGATGCCACCTGTCCAATACAGGTTAGCATCCATATGCTAAGCTTAAAACTAAAATTTAACGTGTCCAGGATTCTGGGTACATATCAGATAAGCACGTTTTATATTAAAAATATTTTCTTTAAATTTATATATTTGTGTTGATATAGATATATAACTATAATATAATATAAGAGTAAAGAGAGGAGGTAAGAAACGATGAGAAAAAAAAAAAAAAAAAAAGCAATCAAGAAAATCGAAGTACTGACACTTCTAATCGATAAACTTGAATTGCTAGTAATCAAAATCGGTTCATTAATAACACTAATTCAGATTTTGATTAAAATAATCTTAGGCTTATAAATAGCCTGTTGCGAGGAGGTTGCCTCCTCCTTGCAATTGTATTTTACCACATTCTCATCGGTATGCAACATATGAAAGAGTTATTTTTTGAAATCGCTAAACTTTTGTTTAAAATAATCGAATTAATTGCATTAATCACATTGTTGTACTTTATGATCAAGTCGTTATTCTAGAAAGGAGTGTTAGTTATGCCTACACCACAAGAGAAATGGCAAAAAGAAAAGTCTGGAACTGTATTAGGAAAGTATCGTAAAGAGTTCGTAGATGAATTCAAAGAAGCTTGTAAAAAGCTTGGTATTTCACAATCAGAAGTTATCCGCCAAGCAATGATTGAAACCATCAAAAAAGCAGAGGAATTATAAGCCTCTGCTTTTTCTATATCCCTAACAATTCCTTTTTCTTGATATTAAGCTCATTTTGGGTAATGATATCTAAATCCAATAACTCTTTTAATTGTTTTAGTTCTTCATATTTGTTAGTAGTTTGTTGTGATTTGTTGGTTGTTTGTTGCTCGTTCATCATATCTACAATGTTCTTATCAGCTTGTTTGAACCAGTGAGCATATGTATCATGAAGCGTTGCTACAGTGTCTCCTAGCCTCTTAGCCACATCAAAATCCGTAAACCTACCAGCCATGTTATTAATCAAGTAAGATGCGTGAGAGTGCCTGAAATCGTGTATTCTGATATCTGGTATCGGTTCATCAGCGTTTTGGTTCGCTTTCTGTAGATAGTTCTTGAAGTTCCTTCTTAATGTTTCTTGTGGAAAGGTCTATCAAGCGAGAATACAAAGGAGTCTTCGCTAAAGCCATAATACGTTGATTGTTTCTCTTTCGATTTCTTCATTGTGGCCACAAGCTTATCAGACATCGTGATGGTTCTGAAGCTCCCTTTGGTTTTAGGAAAAGTAATCAACCAAGATGTTCCTTTTGCTTTAAATGTGACTGTCTTCTCAATTCTAACAGTGTTAGAAGCAAAGTTTATATCTTTCCAAGTTAGAGCAAGCATTTCCCCTTTTCTCGCTCCAGTGTAATATAAAAAGCTAAATAGGGCATGATACATAACATCATCTACTACTTCAATAAAAGCGTTGAAGTGTTCCGGTTCCCAGAACGTAAATTCGGTTCTCAATTCATCTTTGCGTGTATCACGATACACTTTATTCAAAGGATTAGCTACAATATAGTCTTTCATAATAGCATAACGAAAGGCCTTGTTAATACAATAGTAAATCTTTGTGACGTACTGTTTAGAGTATTGTTTATCGCACTCATCAATATACTTTTGCAATGCTGCAGAAGTCATTTTGGAAATTGGTGTATCTCCAAACACTTCACAGATACGTTTGAATACATAAACATAACCTTGAAATGAGGACTTCTTTGATTGTGTTAAATAATGATTCTCTATGAAGTCATCTGAAAGTTGTTTAAAGGTCATATTTTCTTAGCGAACTGTTGGATCTAAATTTAATCTGAAGATACATTCTGCTTCTTTCGCTTCTTTTTTGGTTTTAAAACCGCGTTTTTTATAATTGATACGTTCTCCATCAGTATTTGTGTATTTACCATAGTAGGTCCAAGTTCCATTTGTTTCTGTGCCATTATAATAAAAAATCAAAAAATTAATAATAAAAATGTATGCCATTTGTATGCCACTTAAAAATACTATTTTTTTAAAAAATAAGTAAAATCATGTCATTTTAGCTTAAAACATACAAAAATAACCCTAAAACATAAAAAAAGCTCCTTTCGGAGCTATCTGATTTTTTATGGGGCGGACGATGGGGATCGAACCCACGCATGACGGGACCACAACCCGCTGTGTTAACCACTTCACCACATCCGCCATATCTATCGGACGTTTGTTATTATATACTAAAGTTTTTAGTTTGTAAAGAGTTTTATTGAATTTTTTTTAAAAATTGTTATAATGAATTTGTTAGGAGTGATTAAATTGAAAAAAATCGCATTAATGTGTGATTCTTGTGCCGATATTTCATCGCAAGAAGCCAAAGAATTAGATATTCATGTTATCCGTATGCCATTAAATGTAGATGGAAAAGAACATATTGAAGACGTCACAATATCAGAACAAGATATTATCGTTGCTATGAGAAACAATAAAATTGTAAAAACATCACAACCAGTGCTTGGCGATGTTTTAGAAATGTGGGATGAATTATTAAAAACATACGATGAAGTTTTCTATTTACCACTTTCTAAAAATTTAAGTGGTACATGTGCTACTGCCATTAGTATGTCACAACAATATGATGGGCGTGTCACGGTAGTTGATAGTGAATTTGTATGTTATCCTATTATTACTGTTTTAAAATGGGCACGTGAACTATTTGATCAAGGTTTCTCTTGTTTGGAAGTTAAAAATAAAATTGAAACAGAATCTGATTTATATGCTATTTTAATTCCTGAAAACATGACAGCTTTAAAAAATGGTGGTCGTGTTTCTCCAGCCGCAGCTGCAATTGCAGGAATGTTAAAGATTTGTCCGCTATTAAAAGTAGAACACGGTGCAATTGATTTAGCAGACAAAGTACGTACGCTTAAAAAAGCTTATAAACAAGGTATTGAAAATATTACTGTAGGTGTTGATCCTTCTCAATATCATTGGATGATTATTGATTCTGATAATCGTGAAGTAAGCAATGAACTAAAATCACAATTAGAAGCAATTGTTGGTCAAGAGGTTGAACAACGTACCTTCCGTGCCGTAATTTTAAGCCACACTGGACCTGGAACGATTGGTTTTGGTCGTATTCGTAAATTTAAATAAGCTATGAAAGATTATCACATTGGCTTTCGAATGCCATATCAGTTAGAAACCTTACAACGTTTTATTCATGAGGCTCAGCAACAAAATATTAACGAAATTGCAATTATGGAACCAAGTGTTAAATTTTTTGAATTTGCCCCTTTATATCAGGAAATTCGTAAAACCCATCCTAAACAAGATGAGTGGTACCAAAAGAAAGCAACCCGTTCTTTGTATGAATATTTAAGCTTTATCCAACAAATGAAACTACAAGATTTTCCAATTACAGTAAAATTTGGATTATGTATTGATTATTTACCCCAAAAAGAAGCTTTTATTAAAAAAATGATTCTAGAATCTAACTTAGATTTATATACTGGACGTGTATACTTTATTGACAATCTTACTTTTTCATGGAATCCCGATTCCTTTCATATGCTATGGGATAAATATCATGCATCCTACTTAGTTCGTAAATATTACGAACAAGTTCATGCTTTGATTACATCCAAATTGTTTGATGGTTTAGCTGATTTTGAATTGATTCATTCTTTGAATGTTCCTTATTATTTTTCATTAGAGCGAACTTATCAAAAAACCGTTAAATTATTAGCATCTCATCAAATGTATGTAGAAGCAGATACTAGCTATATTTATCGTCATAAGAAAAGTAATATGAATTTATCTACTTCCTTTATGGAACTGTGTAAACAAATGGGAGTTGAATACATCTTTGTATCTAATGCCTTACACCCCATTGAAGTAGGGTTATATTTCGATCGTTATCAAGAGGATTAATTCCTCTTTTTTTATTTATGACATTGTATATGTCAAATATACATATAAACTTTAGCTAGAAAGATAGAGGTGATCATCATGATGAATTTTAAAAAACACGAAATCGCTCTACAGCTACAAAAAACTTTAAAGGATGGATTTTACCAATTCATGAATATTCATTGGCATCAGCTCGATGATATAGCACTAATTTATGATAATCCTGTTTGTTTATGTCTTGATTTATTAAGTCTTTATCATCATCGCACCACAGAATCCTCCTTACAACAGGCTCTTCTCAATATGCAAATGAAATATCAAAATCAAAACCATAAATCATTAACTAGTATTAGTGAGAAAGATATGTTCGCACTCATCCATGATATGCAAAAAATGAATTTAATGGCATTTCTAAATTAACATTTCCTACATGACAAATTAGATGAATATCGTTATAATGTTGAAGAAAGGATTGATATTATGTTGAAAATGACACAATTATCCCATTACTTCATCAGTCAATATATCAAAAAAGAACATTTAATTACTGCTGATTTTACTTGTGGAAGTGGTGAAGATAGTGCTTATTTCGCTTCCTTCCCCAACGTTGATAAAGTATATAGCTTCGATGTCCAACAAGCAGCCATCGAGCTTGCCCGTAAACAATACCCTAACCCTAAAATTCAATATATTTGCGATGGTCATGAGCATATGGACCAGTATTTACAATGCTTTGATATTGGTATTTTTAATTTTGGTTATTTCCCGGCTGGAAACCATCAAATCACTACTATGCTAGAGACAAGTCAAAAAGCCGTAGACTTAGCTTTAAAATTATTAAATAAGAAAGGCTTATTATTACTCGTATTATATCCTGGTCATAATGAAGGTCAAAAGGAAGCTCATTTCTTTGAAACCTATTGTGAACAATTAAACCCCACTCATTTTGTGATGATGAAAATCCAAATGCTACAGAAGCCAACTTCTCCTTATATCATCGCAATAGAAAAAACCCGTAAATGGAAAGAATAGTCAAAAAAAGTCACTTCGCTTGAAGTGACTTTTAAATATGCTTCATTAATTCTTCAAATACTTCACCAATTGGTTTGCGAATAATTTTAGTAGCTAAGTAATCCATTGATGTTTCACTTTTATTCATTAAAATTAAGTGTTTCCCTTTAAAAAAGCGAATAAAACTTGCGGCTGGATATACATTTAAAGAGGTACCACCAATAATTAAAACATCTGCTTGTTCAATTTCATTTACAGTTTGATTCATTACCTCTCCATCTAAAGCTTCACCATATAAGACCACATCAGGCTTAATCACACCTTTACAACTACAACGTGGTACTCCTTTTTGAGATAAAAGCTCTTCTAATCGATAAAACTTATGACATCTTTGACAATAGTTGCGATGAATACTTCCATGTAGTTCTAAAACCTTTTGACTTCCTGCTTTTTGGTGTAATCCATCAATATTTTGTGTAATCACAGCACTTAATTTACCCATTTTTTCTAATTGTGCTAAGCCTACATGCGCCGCGTTTGGTTGGGCCTGGGGAAAAACCATTTCATTGAAATAAAAATCATAAAAGGATTCAGGTGCTAGCTGAAAAAACTCATGGGATACAATATATTCAGGAGAAAACGGATATTTTTTCTGCTTAAACACTCCATTGGCACTTCTAAAATCAGGGATTCCACTTTCAGTTGAAACACCTGCTCCACCAAAAAAGACAATTCGTTTCGCATCCTTAATAATCTTAACAAGCTCTTCCATCTTTAATCCTCCTCACCATTTGGCTTTACCACTGGGGCATTCTCTACATCCACAATCCAATCCATACTATCATTCAATTGTTCAAAAGACCACCGTACTGAAAATTGTTTTGGACGTTCCACATCTGATTTCCATTTAAAACGATATGTTGTTTCGGCAATAACCATATCACCATTTTTCGTTTCTTTCGTTTCCACATGCCCTTTATCCATATAATCAATACTATCTAGCACAATCATCGATGGTTTACTAATTTTTTCACCATCACGATAGCTATAACTTAACGTTACATAGGTTTTATCATCCTTTTGATAAACCTTTTGTTTTAAATCGACAACTAAATTGACAAAAACCGAAATACTTTGTTCGATGACCTTGCCATCATTTTGTTGGATTTTTAAATAAAATTCATTATCTCCAGTCGGAATATGATATGCTGTACGATGTAGGTTATAAGAACGATATGGAGTTACATTCATTAATACTTTTTCCCCATGATATAGCTTCACACTTTTAATTGCACTTTTACCTTCAACATAATTCCAGTTAAACGCAATTTCATCAGAACTACGATTAAAATATCCACCAAACTCACTAATAATCGCATCTTCATATTCTTTATTTGGTTCTACTTCCTCTTCTACAACAGCAGGTAACTTTGTGGATGGTTTTAACCGTTGATAAAAACCATAACCAAACAAAGACACAACAATCAGTGATAAAGAAGAAAATAAGATGGTAAAAAAACGATGTTCTATCATAAATTCATTCCACTTCATAATTCAAGCTCCTTGAATTTATTATACCTTTTTTTTACGTATATTACAAATAGACTTATGGAATCGCATATTTTAATTTATATAATTTCCCTTCCCAATCCTCAATATATTCTTGATATTTTAAAGTAAGAAATTTCGCATTTGTTGGAGCGATGAATGAAATCAAACCATCAAAAACGGCATTTGGGGCAATGCTTACTTTATCTAATAAAGTATCATTTTGCAATAATAAAGGATATACAACTGCCTTTTTATCACTTTGTAACATAAAGTCCTCACAATAGATTTCTACATCGTCATTACTCATATTCATTAGACTTAATTCAAAACTGGCGATACATTCTCCTTCTTCCAAACACAATTCTTCACATGTATCATAAAGTTTTATCCTTTTTAAGACACAGCGAAATTCATTTGTTTGAAAAGTATTACGAAACGCCGGATTTGGTTGTGCATCGCTTGTAAATAATTTCTTTTTCTTACCTAATAAATCTGTTAAAATTTCCATAATTCCACCTCTTTAAAATACTATCATACATTTATAAAAAATCTGTCGATTTATGGTATAATAGCTAAGGAAAGTAGGTGATTTAATGTTTAAAAAATTATTTCAAAAGCTAAAGAAAAACAAAACTACAGCACCGATTTTAGATGAACAACCAAAACCCGTATTATTTTGTGTTCATGGCTTTGGTCGTCGTTGTAAACATGAGTTTGATAATCTAGTACGTTGGGGAAATGAAGATGGATATCGTGTAGTCACTTTTAATATGTATGATTTATTTGATGAAAGTGATTGTGATTGGATGATGTGGCTACAACGTGCTCGCCAACAATTAGAAGAAACATTAAAGGAAACTTCCAATATTGTCATTGTTGGTTTTTCAATGGGTGGAGTCATCGCCAGTTATTTAGCGGCACTATATCAGCCTCAAAAATTAATTTTACTTGCGCCTGCCTTTGCCTATATTTCTCCAGACACCTTCGCTCATCAAATCAGTAATAAAGCCAAACAATTATTAAAGCCGAAAGAAGCGGAACAAGATGATTATGACATCAGCTTACCTAAATCATTTTATCCTACCTTTGTTGAAATCATTAAACAATTACGTAAATATATTTTTAAAGTATGTTGTCCTGTATTGTTACTACATGGTGATGCGGATGAAATCATTTCCATCAAAAGCTCTTATTATGCTTATGAGGCGATTCCCCACCACCAAAAACGTTTATATATGATTCATGGTGGTACTCATCGTTTATTAAAGGAAGCCCCATTAAATGAAGATGTCTACACTATGATTAAATTATTCTTAAATGATGAAATTATTTGTCATACACCACGAGAAAATTGCGAAGATGTATTACCAGCATTATATGAGGAAAAACTAAGAAGATGTAAAAAAGATGAATCATGATCGATGATTCATCTTTTTTTCTTATTCAGTATCTTTTACATTTTGCAGCATTTCTAGTTTTAAATCTAATAATTTTTTACTTAAGTCAACATAATAAGTTTGAGGGAATTCAAAACGTAATACTTCATCCCAAATTGTTTCAAATTCTTTTTCGCTATATGCTCTAATTTCTTTTAAAGAAGGAGCTTCATATACAAGCTGACCTTGAATAATAATTGGTTCTAGTAAGTCTCTTACACGATATGTTCCTCCTGGAATCGTTTTGTTTTTCCAGCTATTCATATGGTGATAAATAGTTAAGTCTTGACTAGGGTCAATCACTTCTCCATGAATTGTCATTAAGTCTGCAAGTGCCTTTCCTGTTTCAATATCGTAAATGCGATATAAATCATTGAATCCTGGGTTTGTAACCTTTTCAATGTTTTCACTAATTTTAATTTTTGGAATCATGACATCGCCTTCATAAACAGCACTCATTTTATAAACTCCACCAAATACTGGTGTACTTTTTGAACATACTAAGTTTTCTCCAACACCCATTAAATCAATTTTAGCCCCTTGAGCAATTAATGATTGAATTAAGTATTCATCTAAAGAGTTAGAGACAACGATATTACAGTCTTCCATTCCAGCTTGGTCTAAGGCTTTACGAATCTGTTTTGATAAATAAGCCATATCTCCTGAGTCAATACGAACCCCTTTTAAACGATATCCATTTGGTTCTAAGTATTCCTTCGCCACACGAATCGCATTCACTAAACCACTTTTTAGGGTATTATATGTATCTAATAAAACAGTACAGTTATCAGGGTATGTTTTGGCATAAGCTAAGAAGGCTTCATATTCAGTTGGGAATGATTGTACAAAGCTATGTGCCATCGTACCTAATACTGGCATATCAAATTTTTGTCCTGCATATGTTGTCGCAGTACCACATACTCCTCCAATATAAGCTGCACGTGCCCCAAAGTTTGCGGCATCAAAGTTGTGCGCACGTCTTGCCCCAAATTCCATAATCGCTCTTCCTTGCGCTGCTCTAACGATACGTTTTGCTTTGGTCGCAATCATTGTTTGGTGGTTTACACAAAGTAGCATTGCCGTTTCAATTAATTGTGCATCAATCATTTTGGCACGCACACGAATCAATGGCTCATATGGGAAGACTGGAGTACCTTCCTTAATTGCCCAAATATCACCAGTAAAAATAAAATGGCGTAGGTAATCTAAAAATTCTTCACTAAATTTATTTAAAGAACGTAAATATTCAATATCTTCATCGACAAAATGTAAATTTTGAATATAACCAATTAATTCTTCTAAACCAGCAAATAACGCATAACCTCCTTGATCAGGATTACGACGATAGAACATATCAAATGTCACAATACGATTGCGATGTTCAGAATTAAAATAACATTGACTCATTGTTAATTCATAAAAATCCATTACAAGAGATAAATTACGTTTATCTCTAAAATCATATTTATAATCTAGTCCTTCAAGCATGATGATTCTCCTCCTAAATATTATTAACAACTAAAATACCACTAGCTTTCATTACATCTATCGCAAATTGATTATAGGCATAAGCATCATGGATTTGATCTATATGATAAGTTTCAATTAAATCACTACATACAATCACACGTTGTGATAAATTATGTTCATGAATATAAGCTTGTAAACAGAGTGCAAATTGCATAATACAAATATCACTACAACATCCACAAATAATAATATCTTGATAATCGTGTAGACGCTCTTTTAAAAACAATTGAAAATCAGGAGCCAAAAATGTATTCGTACTATTTTTATGAATTACTTCATATGCATAAGCTTTTAAACCATCGACAATTTCGCTTTCCGATGTTCCAATCACACAATGCTTTGGAAAAGCTTCAAATTCTTTAGCCATTGGTGGATGTGCATCTGCCACAAAAATACTACGACATTGTAGCTTATTTAATAATTGTTGAATCGGTTCAATTAACACTTGAATCGCATCATCATGTAATGCCCCTTCTTTCACAAAGCCATTTACCATATCGACAACAAAAACAATTGGTTGAACTAAGTCCTGCATTGTAAAAGAATCATTACTTGTATCAGACTTATGAAGTCTTGCCATACAATCACCCCTTTATGATGTCTTCTTTATTATAAGTCTTTTTCTATCAAAATGGAATACTTTTATTGTATGTCATGACACCTGTAAAGATATAACTTTCGTTTTTTTGATATTGAGTGATTGTTTTTCATAGCAAATGATAACATTTTCATAATTATTGAAATTTTTTTGAAAAAATTCTAAATTTTGTATTTTCATTTTCATAAAAAACGTATATAATAGTTTTGGCAAAAAAAATAAGAAGGAGGAAATCTTATGGCTAAATTAGATTTTGTAAAAGAGGCTGTGATTAAACGCAACCCCAATGATGCTGAATTCATTCAAGCAGTGGATGAAGTTCTTCTTTCATTAGAAGCAGTTGTAGAAAAACATCCAGAATATATTGAAAAAGGAGTATTCGAAAGAATTGTTGAACCTGAACGTCAAGTCATGTTCCGTGTTCCATGGGTAGATGATAATGGTAAACTTCAAGTAAACCGTGGATATCGTATTGAATTCAACAGTGCAATTGGACCTTACAAAGGTGGTATTCGTTTCCACCCAAGTGTAAATGCATCTATTTTAAAATTCTTAGGATTCGAACAAATCTTTAAAAACTCTTTAACTGGACTTCCAATGGGTGGAGGAAAAGGTGGAGTTGACTTTGACCCGAAAGGTAAAAGTGATGGTGAAATTATGCGTTTCTGCCAAAGCTTCATGACTGAATTATTCCGTTATATTGGTGCTGATACTGACGTTCCTGCTGGTGACATCGGTGTTGGTGGTCGTGAAATTGGTTATATGTTTGGACAATACAAACGTATTAAAAATGAATTCACTGGTGTACTTACTGGAAAAGGTGTTAAATGGGGTGGATCTTTAGCACGTACACAAGCAACTGGATATGGATTATGTTACTTTACTGAAGCGATGCTAAATGACAAAAATGATTCATTTAAAGGTAAAAAAGTTGTTATCTCTGGAAGTGGTAACGTAGCGATTTATGCAGCGGAAAAAGCAACGCAATTAGGTGCTACAGTTATCGCAATGAGTGATTCTAGTGGATATGTAGTAGATGAAAACGGTATTAACTTAGATGTGATGAAAGACATCAAAGAAGTAAAACGTGCTCGTATTGTGGAATATGCAAACCGCGTAGAAGGTGCTAAATTCTATAACGAAGGAAGTATTTGGAGTACAAAATGTGACATCGCCTTACCATGTGCGACACAAAACGAACTACACAAAGAACATGCCGAAATGTTAATTGCGAATGGTGTAAAAGTCGTTGCGGAAGGTGCAAACATGCCAACTACACCAGATGCTATCGCCTTATTACAAGCAAACAACATCTTATATGCTCCAGGTAAAGCAAGTAACGCTGGTGGAGTTGCAACCTCTGGTTTAGAGATGACCCAAAACTCTATGCGTCTATCTTGGACATTTGAAGAAGTTGATGCAAAATTAAAAGGAATCATGGAAAACATTTATCGTACCGTTGCTGACACAGCGAAAGAATACGGTATGGAAGATAACTTTATGGCTGGTGCAAACATTGCCGGATTCATTAAAGTCGCTGATTCAATGATTGCGCAAGGTATCGTATAAAATAATAATTAAGAAAAGAGAATAATGGATCAATTACCTTTATTCTCTTTTCTTTTTATTTATCAAAAAAAAGTAGCCTAAGCTACTTCTTCATTTTTCTCCATATTACGTTTAATAATTGATGTAATTAAATCAGCTGCTAATTCAGGATCATCATTACATACAATATATTTATAGTGATGCACCATTTTCATTTCTTTTCGTGCTTTTTCTAAACGTCTTTGTACCGTTTCTTCTGCTTCTGTAGCACGTCCACGAATACGTGATTCTAACTCTTCTAATGAAGGTGGAATGATAAAGACAGTAATAGCATCTGGACATGCTTCTTTTACTTGAATCGCTCCTTGTACTTCAATTTCTAATAAAACATTTTTTCCTTGGCTGCGTAAATCTTCTACATATTGTTTTGGTGTCCCATAATAGTTTCCAACAAACTCTGCCCATTCTAATAATTCACCTTTTTCAATAGATTGTTCAAATTGCTCTCTTGATCTAAAAAAGTATTGAACACCATCTTCTTCATTATTTCTAGGTGCACGAGTTGTCATTGATACTGAATATGCTAAATTTAAATCTTCATTTTGTTCAAAATGATGACGAACTGTTCCTTTACCTACTCCACTTGGTCCACTTATAACAATTAGTAATCCTTTTTTCATCTCAAAACCTCATTTCTTTTCTATATTTTACTCGCACAACCAATAGATGTCAAATGCTTTTAAATATGATATAATATTTTCGAGGTGAAAACATGGCCATTGATGGAATGATACTACATCGCTTAAGTGAAGAAATCAAAAGTGTTCTTCCTGCGAAAATTAATAAAATATCCCAAATATCGGAATTTGAATTATTGTTTCAAATTCGCGCACATCGTGCAACACATAAATTACTAATCTCTTTACATAGTGTTTATAATCGTATTAACTTTACCCAAAATAGTTATACGACAATGGAAACACCCCAAAACTTTGTAATGGTATTACGTAAATATTTAGATGGCGCTTTGATTACGCAAATCACACAATTAAATTATGATCGTGTTTTAAAAATGGAACTAGAGGCTCGTAATGATTTAGGTGATTTACATCATAAATATTTATATATTGAATTAATGGGTAAATATGCCAACTTGATTCTTGTCGATGAAAACCAAAAAATCATTGATGCGATGAAACGTATTCCCCCATTTGAAAATACTAAACGTACTATTTTACCAAATGTTCGTTTTGTCGAAGCACACCAAGAACCAAAGAAAGATCCTTTTACATGTCATACAATCGATGAAGAACTACCTTTACATAAACAGTTTGATGGTTTTTCCCCATTATTAAGCAAAGAAATTCAATATCGTATGATGCAAGGACAAACATTTGATGCGATTATGCAAGAAGTAAAAGCTAGTAATTGCTTATATATTAGTGATTTAAATGAACAAAGTCACTTTCATTTAATTCCATTAACACATTTAGAAGTAAAACCACGATGTTATGATTTAATGCATGGTTTAGATGTGCAATTTTTTGAAAAAGAAGAAAAAGTACGTATTAAGCAACAGTCAGGAGATTTATTTCGCTTAGTGAAACGTGAATTAACGCGAAATAAAGCCAAACTAAAAAAATTAAATCAAGCTTTAGAGGAAGCGATGGATTGTCAAAAATATCGAGAATATGGAGATTTATTATTTGCTTACATGCATGAAATCAAAAAAGCTCCTACAATCACCTTAAATAGCTTCGAGACCAACGAACCATTAAATATTAGTATTGATATGCGATATGACATTAAATGGAATGCGAACCACTATTATGCTAAATATCATAAACAAACACGTGCCCAATCCATTCTTTTAGAACAAATTGATTTATGTGAGAAAGAAATCTATTATTTCGAAGATATGGAAACACAATTAGGTTATGCAGATGTGAAAGACGCAATGGAAATTCGTGAAGAATTAGTTAAACGCGGTTATTTAAAAGCGCAAAAACAACGTGTACGCAAAAAGAAAAAGAATGATTTACCACACTTCGATCTATTCGTCTTTGACGATTATAAAATCTATGTTGGAAAAAATAACCTCCAAAATGATTATTTAACTTGGAAGCTAGCACGTAAAAACGATTTATGGTTACACGTTAAGGATTTGCATGGTTCTCATGTTATTTTAGATACTTTAGAACCAAGTGAAGAAGCCTTACGTAATGCCGCAATACTAGCTGCATGGTATTCTCAAGGAAGACATTCTTCGAGTGTTCCAGTGAATTATACTCCAGTTAAAACATTAAAGAAAATTCCTGGGAACCAAGGTAGTTTAGTATCTTTATCAACATACAAAACTATTTATATCGATCCTGAACAAGAAAAAATCCAAGCATTGATTGATCAACACTTAAGTAAATAAAAGAAACGATTGGCTATAACAGTCAATCGTTTCTTTTATTTTAAATACGAATATCTTCATCCCTTTCCAGAGACAACTCAAGATTCTCAAGTTGTCTCCTTCAGAGGGATTATATGAATATCGCATAGTTCTTATAATAAATGAATATGATTTTTACGACAAATTTCAATCGTTTCATCATCCCATTGAGAAACCTGTACTTCTCCAATGTGAGCTTTGTTTAATAATAATAAACAAATACGAGATTGCCCAATTCCACCACCAATTGTTAATGGTAATTCATGATTTAATAACATTTGATGGAATGGTAAATTTTTACGGTCTTCACACCCTGCTTTCACTAGCTGTGCTTTTAAGGTTTTCGCATCAACACGAATCCCCATTGATGAGATTTCTACCGCAATATCTAAGATTGGATAATAAATCATAATGTCCGCATTTAATGACCAATCATCATAGTCTGGTGCTCGTCCATCATGTGGTTGACCACTTTTTAATTTATCTCCAATTTGCATAATACAAACCGTTTTATGTAACTTCGTAATTTCATATTCGCGTTGTTTTGGAGTTAAATCCGGATATAAATCTTCTAATTCTTGAGTAGTGATAAAGTGGATATCATCATAAATAACTGGCTCTAAGTTTTCAAACACAATATTTAACTCTTTTTCAGTCTCTTTTAAAGCTTTAATAATGTGTTCAACTGTCATTTTTAAATATCCTAAATTACGATCTTTCTTTTCTATGATCTTTTCCCAGTCCCATTGATCAACGTAAGAAGAATGTAAGTTATCTAAATCTTCATCACGACGAATCGCGTTCATATCGGTATAAATCCCTTTTCCATATCCTATATTATAGCGTTTTAAAGCCATACGTTTCCATTTCGCAAGCGAATGTACAATTTGCATTTCTTCATCTGGAATCGATTTTAAATCAAAGTTTACTGGACGTTCAATACCATTTAAGTCATCGTTCAATCCACTGCTTTTACGAACATATAGTGGAGCTGAAATACGCATTAAATTTAAATGGTGTGCCAAACGTTTTTCAAATAAGTCTTTTACATATTTAATCGCTACTTCTGTCGAAATGACATCAAGCTTATTTTCATAATATTGAGGAATAATAAGGTTTTTCGCCATAATAATCGCTCCTTTCATTTCAAAAGAGATATCATGAAGATATCTCCTTTTAGATTACTTTAAGATAGCTCCTTCGTCTGCAGATGTTACTAATCGTGCATAACGTGATAGCCAACCTTCTTTAATTTTTGGTTCAGGCATTACCCAAGCATCCATACGTTTTTGGATTTCTTCATCACTTAATTGTACATTAATTGTACCTGCTGTGATATCAATTTCAATGATGTCTCCTTCTTGGATAATTGCAATTTCACCTTTTGCCGCTGCTTCTGGTGAAACGTGTCCAATTGCAGCTCCACGAGTTGCCCCTGAGAAACGTCCATCGGTAATTAACGCAACATCTTTATCTAATTGCATACCTGCAAGTGCTGATGTTGGGTTCAACATTTCACGCATTCCAGGACCACCTTTAGGACCTTCATAACGAATCACGACAACATCACCTTTTACAATTTTTCCATCGTAAATAGCTTGAATTGCGTCTTCTTCACTATCAAAGACACGCGCTGGACCACTGTGTTGTAGCATACTTGGATCTACTGCAGAACGTTTTACAACACATCCTTTTTTCGCAATGTTTCCAAATAATACCGCAATACCACCAGTTTTAGAGTTTGGTGCTTCAATTGGTTTAATAATATTTGTATTTAAGTTCGCAACACCTTCAAGGTTTTCTTGAATTGTTTTTCCTGTAACTGTCATTAATGAATCATCAATTAAGTTTTGTTTTTGAAGTTCTTTCATTACTGCAGCTACCCCACCAGCTTTGAATAAATCAATAATGTGATCTCTTCCTGCTGGAGATAGTTTACATAAGTTTGGTGTTGCTTGAGATACTTCATTGATTAAGTTTAAGTCAATGTCAACTTTCGCTTCTTTCGCAATCGCTAATAAGTGTAATACAGTGTTAGATGAACATCCTAATGCCATATCACATGCTAAACCATTACGTAATGATTTTTCGTTGATAATATCTCTTGGTTTAATATCCATTTCTAGCATTTTCATTACCGCCATACCAGCTTTTTTTGCTAATTGGATACGGTTTGAATAAACTGCAGGAACAGTACCATTTCCTGGTAAGGCAATACCTAAGGCTTCACATAAACAGTTCATTGAGTTTGCTGTAAACATACCTGAACAGCTTCCACATCCTGGACATGCATTTTGTTCGATGTAAGTTAATTGGTTCGCATCAATTAATCCTGCTTTTTTTGCTCCTACCGCTTCAAACATTGTTGATAAAGACATGTCTTTACCCATTTCATTTCCTGGCAACATTGCTCCCCCACTCATAACTACAGTAGGAATGTTCACACGTAAAGCACCCATTAACATACCAGGAACGATTTTATCACAGTTAGGTACAAGCACTAGGGCGTCAAACCCATGTGCTTGTGCCATTGTTTCAACACTATCCGCAATTAGTTCACGTGATGCTAATGAATATTTCATTCCTACGTGTCCCATTGCGATTCCATCACATACACCAATGGCAGGAACCATAATTGGTGTACCACCAGCCATCGAAATACCCGTTTTTACAGCAGCAGTAATTTTGTCAAGGTGAATGTGTCCTGGAACGATTTCGCTATGTGCAGATACTACTCCAACTAAAGGACGTTCTAATTCTTCTTCACTTAATCCCAATGCATAAAACAAGGAACGCTGCGGTGCACATGCATCGCCCTTCAGTACTCGATCGCTTCTTCTTGCCATAACAATCACCTATTATTTTTTCAACCAGCTCATCATGTTACGTAGACGTTTACCTACTTCTTCACTTTGGTGTGCAGCGTGTACACGACGCATAGCTAAGAAGTGAGCACGTCCAGCTGATTTGTTTTCTGTAATCCAGTTTCCAGCAAATGTTCCATCTTGGATTTCTTCTAATACTTTTTTCATTTCTTTTCTTGTTTCTTCTGTAATTAAACGTTTACCAGTTACGTAGTCTCCGTATTCTGCTGTATCAGAAATTGAGTAACGCATCATTTCAAATCCACCGCTGTTGATTAAGTCAACGATTAATTTCATTTCGTGGATACATTCGAAGTAAGCCATTTCTGGTTTGTAACCAGCTTCTACTAATGTGTCGAATCCAGCTTGCATTAATTCACAAACCCCACCACATAATACAGCTTGTTCACCGAATAAGTCTGTTTCAGTTTCTTCTTTGAATGTAGTTTCGATAATACCTGCACGTCCTGCACCAATTCCAGCAGCGTAAGCTAAAGCGTAGTCTTTTGCTTTTCCTGTTTCATCTTGGTGAATAGCGATTAATGAAGGAACTCCACGTCCTTCTTCGTATTGAGAACGTACTGTGTGTCCAGGTCCTTTAGGAGCACACATTGCAACGTCAACTCCTTTAGGAGCAACGATTTGGTTGTAGTGAATAGCAAAACCGTGAGCGAACATTAACATGTTTCCTTCTTCTAGGTTTGGTTCGATATCTTTAGCGTAGATGTCTGGTTGGTTTTGATCTGGTGCAAGGATCATAACGATATCCCCGGCTTTTGCAGCATCTGCAGTACTCATAACTGTTAATCCAGCTGCTTGTGCTTTTGCAACAGAAGCACTTCCTTCACGTAAACCAACAACAACGTTTACACCACTGTCTTTAAGGTTTAATGCGTGTGCGTGTCCTTGGCTTCCATAACCAATGATAGATACTGTTTTCCCGTTTAATAAGCTTAAATCACAATCTGTTTCATAATATACTTTTACCATAATAATATCCTCCTGTTGGTAATATAATCAAGCATTCATTGCTTAATCGACAAATTCTTTTGTTAGCTGCATCGCAGCTCCACCTGTTCGGCAAATCTCTTTCACTGAGAACTCTTGCATTTCTTCTACAAAGTAGTCGATGCTTGCTGGTGTATCTGTAATCTCTACAACACTAAAGCTATCGTCTACAATCACACATTTCCCACCAAAATCTTGAACTATTTTTTGGAATGCTCGCATTTGATATGATTTTGGTGCGACTTTAATTAATACAACTTCACGATAGAATAATTGATCCGCTGGAATTTCTACTACCGCTTTTACATCTTCTAATTTTGCCACTTGTAATTTAATTTGGTTAATGATTTTGGCATCACCGTGAGTTGTAATCGTAATTCGTTGATATAATGGATTTTCACTAATACCACTTGCGACTGTATCAATGTTAAATCCACGTTGTGAAAATAAATTTGTGATTCTTGTTAGCACCCCAAACTCGTTGGCAACAAGAAGTGATAATACTACTTTTTCCACTTTTTCTTACCTCCTATTTGCTTAGGATGATATCTTTCCCACTTTTTCCTGGTGGAATAATTGGGAAGACTGAATCATCTTTATCAATCATACAATCAACTACACATACACGTTCACTTGAAAGTGCTTGTTTTATAGTGGCTTCAATATCTTCTTTTTTCGTTAGTTGATATCCACAACCTCCAAACGCTTCACTTAATTTTACGAAATCAGTTTGACGACAAATATTGGTATTTGAATAACGTTTTCCATAGAATAATGTTTGCCACTGGCGAACCATTCCTAGCACTGTATTATTAAATACTAATACCGTTAAATCTAAGTCTTGTGAAACGGCTGTAGCTAATTCGTTTAAATTCATATGGAAACTTCCATCTCCTGTAATTAAGACAACTTTTTTATCAGGATTTGCAATTTTGGCTCCAATCGCAGCTCCTAATCCATATCCCATTGTCCCTAATCCACATGAGCTTACAAATGTTCTTGGTTTTTTAAATGGATAATATTGAGCAGTAATCATTTGATGTTGTCCTACATCAGTTACAATAATACTATCATCATCTAATTGTTTCGCTAATTCTGCTAAAATATCACGAGGGTCAACCCCTTCATCTAAATCAGATGATAAAGGTAATGTTTTACGAGCACGGTATTCATTTAATTTCGCAATCCATTCATCATGTCTTGTTTCTTCCATATGCTCTAAAATATGTTTTAGAATATAATTTGCATCCCCTACAATTGATAAATCAACATCGACGTTTTTATTCACTTCACTCGCATCGATATCAAATTGAATAATCGTTGCATCTTTTCCAAATAATTGGCGATTTCCCGCAACACGATCAGAGAAACGAGCTCCAATTGCGATAATCAAATCACTATGTAATGTTGCATAGTTTGAAACTGGTGTTCCATGCATTCCAATCATTCCTAAATATAATGGATAATCGCAAGGAACTGCAGATAACCCCATCATAGATGAACAAATAGGAATTTGCATATAATTAGAAAATTCTAACAATTTTGCTTCAGCACCTGAACTAATAACTCCCCCACCTGCATAAATCATTGGGCGTTTTGCTTGTTTGATTGCCTCTAATGTTTTCTTAAAGATAACATCATCTAAACGTGGCAATTTACGAATACGGAATTTAGGTAATTTTACATATTCACACATCGCACCAGATACATCTTTTGGAACATCAATAAGTACTGGTCCTTTACGCCCTGAGTTTGCAATGATAAAGGCTTTGCGTACAATATTCGCTAAATCTTCTACTCTTTGAACAATAAAGTTATGTTTCGTAATTGGCATTGTAATTCCAGCAATATTTACTTCTTGGAACGAATCTCT
>JAXJYR010000054.1:0-4828 GCA_036306885.1 Longicatena sp. | reverse complement strand
TATAAAATGTGTAACATGCGATGCAATTGAGGATCATTCATATTCGCACCTTTTAATACAGTCGATAATTGTTGATGTGCTTTTTTAATCATTGTCATTAATTCTTTTAAATAATCTTCACTACTATCTAATAAACATTTTTTAAATTCATTCATCCATTCTTCTAATATCGTCGCGTATTTCTTTTGGTGCGTATCTCCTCTTTTTACTACTAAATATGCATATAGTGACTTATGTGCCGTTTGTAAACGGAATAAAAATGATTCTAATTCTGCTTTCAAAGCTTTACCTTTCACTTTATCATTTAATCCTTCTACATATCCTTCACAAACACAAACATCATGTAAAATATTTTTTAAAGCTTCATTTGATAGTACTTTTTCCATACCCATTCCTCCTACAATGTAGTATGGATTGATTTAAGGTAATCATACAAAAAAAGACACCTCTTACGAGATGTCTATCTTGATTATAGTAATGATTCGTATAGAGCTTTAATGTCTGCTACACTTGTTTCTTTAGGGTTTCCTGGACGACATGCATCATCAAATGCTGATTGAGATAAGAAGTCTAGGTCTTCTACTTTTACGATGTCTTTTAAGTCTGCAGGAATTCCTACATCTTGTGATAATTGACGTACTGCGTCAACTGCTGCTTTACGGTATTCTTCTTGAGACATTCCCGTTGTGTCTACACCCATTGCTTCAGCGATGTCTTTATATTTTGTTCCTGTTGCTTCTGCATTGTATTCCATAACAGTTGGAAGAATGATTGCGTTTGCTACACCATGTGGAGTGTCATATAAAGCTCCTAATGGGTGAGCCATTGAGTGAACAATTCCTAATCCTACGTTAGAGAATCCCATACCTGCTACGTATTGTCCTAATGCCATTCCTTCACGTCCTTCTGGTGTGTTTTCGACTGCACCTCTTAAAGAACGCGCAATGATTTCAATCGCTTTGATGTGGAACATATCTGATAATTCCCAAGCTCCACCAGTAATGTATCCTTCAATTGCATGTGTTAAAGCATCCATACCTGTCGCAGCTGTTAATCCTTTTGGCATTGAAGCCATCATATCTGGATCAACAAATGCTACCACTGGAATATCATTTACGTCTACACATACCATTTTACGGTTGTTTTGAACATCAGTAATAACGTAGTTAATTGTTACTTCGGCAGCTGTTCCTGCTGTTGTAGGTACTGCAAAAATAGGTACACAACGGTTTTTTGTATCGGCTACACCTTCTAAAGAACGTACATCTGCAAATTCAGGGTTTGTAATGATAATTCCCACTGCTTTCGCAGTATCCATTGAACTTCCTCCACCGATTGCGATTAAGTAATCAGCTTCAGCACGTTTAAATGCTTCTACTCCAGCTTGCACATTTTCAATACTTGGGTTTGGTTTAATATCAGAGAATACTTCATAATCTAATCCAGCATCCTCTAATACGTCTAATACTTTTTTACTTACTCCAAAACGAATTAAATCTGGGTCTGAGCAAACTAATGCTTTTTTAAATCCACGACGAACTGCTTCCGTAGCGATTTCTTTGATTGCTCCACTTCCATGATAAGATGTTTCATTTAATACAAAACGATTTGCCATAATAATATTTCCTCCTGTCGTTTTCTTTATTTTACCATATCCTTTACAACTATGTAAGCCCTTTCCACAACAGTTTAAAACGAATGAAATATTTATCGTTCATACGAAATAAAATACGCAAAAAACAATTTACTAAAACAAATGAAAAAATCATACATTGAGTGACAATTGTGGTTCTATTTAATATCAGACGTTCTTTATTAAAATCAGACTTAACATCGATTAAATTTAGCTGTTTTTTAGCAAAAACTTCAAAAGATATTAACGTAAGATTTATATTTCTTTCATCCTATTGTTACATCACTCATCCTTTTTTAATGTAAAGAATACCACAATTTCAACAACCAACAATAATAAAATAATGATTTGATAATCTTTGGCAGCTGACGTACCATCCACACCATATTTCTTTGATGCTTCTAAATAAGCAATAAGAAGTAATACACTAAAAGTAGATGGTATTAAATTTAATAGTAATAGCTTAAATTTTTCTTTCATATTATTTTCCCCCTTTTTTATATATGTACATTACACACATTATACCGTTTTTAAAACTGATGCAAATCCTCCAGTCCCATTTACCAATTTTGTTACATAAAAAACATTCCCATAAGTTACAGTTCCATCATTATATTCATATTTGTATCGTTTTAGTGTAATATCGAACTTTCCTTTATAACGAATATTTCCTTTTTTTCCTTTCGGTACGTCAAAAGAGTATGATCCACTAACTTCTATCGAAACGCTAAGTCCTACATAATCGTTAAATTGAAAATTCGCTGTATATGATGTTCCTACTGTCAACGAGCATGTACCAGGACCATAAATCCAACCATTATTACCTAGCATATAATTTGATGCATAAACTAAATCTGTTCTTTTGGTATTTCCATATGTTTGTAAAGTTGATTTTACAACATATTTAGTCCTTCAAGAAATACAGCTAAATCTTCTTCTGTAGAGAATATATAATACTCATTATTAGTCTGATCATATAAAACCTTACTATCGATTACAGTGTATCTTTCCTGTTCTTGTACAACATCTACATTTGCAAATACAGGTGAAAAACTAAAACTAATCAACATAAATATACTTAATATTATTTTTTTTCATAGCACAGCCTCCTTTGATATCTATAAAAAAGTACTTTTTTATCATTTACATCATAACATTTATATCATGTTATGTAAAGTGTAATTCTATAAATATGCGCTTTTTATATAATCTAGTTTAATAAACGATATTGTCTCTAAAAATGAAATATAAAAAATTTATTTTAGCAAAATTGAAAACTAAACAATAAAACGATACATGTATTTGATGATAGTCATTATAAAGAAATATGAAGAAACAGTATATATCACAAATATAAATATTTTATATGGTAAGCCAATAAAACGCGATTGACATCAAGCTACGAGTTATGTATTGGCAAGAACAGAGTAAGGCTATATTGATAGGCTTAATAAAAAAAAACCTATTAAGAAAGTTATAAGATCAAAGGATGTTATAACCTTAACTTAACAGGAATAAAAACGATATTATTTATTTTGTGATTGTTATGGTAAAAGTGATAAAAATCCACATGAATAATAATCTAAAATAGAAAAAGAAACCTATCTATTAAGAACGATATATATACATTTCATGTAACAGTATACGTGAAATATCAAACAAGTAAATCATTCAATTATAGTATCCCAGTTATATTAGATTGCTTGGGTAGCTTCTTTTAGCCAAGCTTGTTCCTCAGTTGTTAAGTATGGGCATAATTTAGTATATGTTTCTTGATGGTAATCATTTAACCATTGAATTTCATCTGCACTTAATAAAGAGGCATCAATTCCAGCTAAATCAAATGGTACAAAGGTAATGGTTTCAAAGCATAAGAAACGTCCATATTCGTTCACTTCTTTTTCAATGACGATCATTTCATTTTCATGACGAATTCCGTATTCACCTTCTAAATAAACACCTGGTTCATTGGATTGAATCATTCCTACTTGTAATGGAGCACTATCTTTACGTTCTGGTACAACTTTCCATCTAAAACCATTTGGTCCTTCATGAACATTTAATAAGTGTCCTACTCCATGTCCTGTTCCACAACGATGATCTAATCCTAAATCCCATAATGGTCCACGTGCTAAAATATCTAAATTCATGCCACTACATCCTTCTAAGAAGATCGCTTTGGATAAACGAATGTGTGATTTTAAAGCCGTTGTAAAGTGTAATTTCATTTTATCAGAAATTGGACCTAAGACAATTGTACGTGTAATATCAGTTGTCCCATTTGGATATTGACCACCACTATCTACTAATAAGAACCCTTCTTCTTTTAAAGTATAGGCACTTTCGTTGGTTGCGCTATAGTGCATCATTGCCCCATGGTCTAAATAAGCCGCAATGGTATCAAAGCTTAAATCATAAGCACCTAGTTCATAACGTTTGCTTGCTAAGAAGTCAGCGATGTTCACTTCATTTAATGTACCACTTGCAACATTATTTTTTAACCAATATAAGAATTTGACCATTGCTGCACCATCTTGAATGTGTGCTTGACGTGTACTATTTAATTCTGCTTCATTTTTACATGCCTTCATTAATTGTGTAGGATTAAAAGCATTATAGGCTTTTTCAGTAGGAATTTGACTTCCTAAGGCATAGTTTACAACTGTTTCATCAAACCACAATTTTTGATAAGATACATGTTTGATATCTTCATAAATTTGATTATATGGGGCAATCGTAATTCCATTCGCTTGAAGTGATGCTTTTACATCTTCATCTAAAGAAGCTTCATTCATATATAAGATGGTTTCATCTTTCAACATTAAAACATATGCTAATAACACTGGGAAATGAGGAATATCATTACCACGTAAATTTAATAAGTAGGCAATATCATCTAATGATGTGATTAAATGCGCATCACAATCATGAAGTGCTAATTGTTCACGTACTAATGCTACTTTTTCAGCTACACTTTTCCCACATACTTCTAATGGTACATTCCATCCTTTACTACAAGGTAGAGCTTCACGATCTTGCCAAATAATATCAACTAAGTCTTCTTCCATCGCATATTGCAGCTGAAGGGGTTGAAGTTGTTTCATAAAGGCGGTATTGACTACTTTTCCATCAAATCCTAACATCGCATTTGGTGCTAATTTTTGAGCTAAGTATTCAACAATGGTAGGTGTATTG
>JAXJYR010000053.1:0-7451 GCA_036306885.1 Longicatena sp. | reverse complement strand
TAAATATACTTTACAATATCCACTCTCACTACTGATAATAGTTGAAATTCCTTTTCCATCCGTACGTTCGTGCATGTTTTCATCAAAATATATATACTCACTCATATCACTTTTGCGTGATATTTTAAAAGCGACATTTGCAAGTGGATTACCATCTTCATCTACTTTTTTAATATAAACTGGTTCTGCCTTCAATTCATTGACCGCGACATAAGTAGTATTTTGATGAGGATTTAATTTCACTCGATAGATTGTATCATTTAATTGTAAGTACGATGGTACCTTTACCTCACGAATATATAGATAGTTATAATTCCATATATCATCAATTTCTACTTGTCCATTACTTCCGGTTTGATAAGTACCTAAGATTTTTTCCATACTTGAGCTTGTACCGATTTCAAATGATACATTTGCGACTAAATTACCTTTTTCATCACGTTTTTCTAAAATGATTTTACGATAATCATTTTTCATTTCATATGTTACACTTTCTCCGATATTTACTGTAATCTTTTTGATTTTAGAATTTAAGACTAAATGATTCGGTGCTACACATTCTTGAATATAGTAAATACCAGGTTGCAAATAAACACTTACTTTCCCCTTACTGTTGGTAGTAATAGTTGATACACCACTACCCTCCTTAGTTTCATGCATCTTTTCATCAAAATATACATACTCACTCATATCACTTTTGCGTGATATTTTAAATGATACATTTGCCAACCCTAATCCTGATGGATCTTTTTTGAAAATATGAAGCGGTTGCGGAGCATACTTATTTATCGCAACATAGGTTGTGTTTTGATGAGGATTTAACTTCACTCGATATACAGTATTATTTAATTGTAAATGCGATGGTACTTTAATTTCACGAATATATACATAGCTATAGTTCCATATATCATCAATTTCTACACGCCCATCACTTTCGGTTTGATAAGTACCTAAAATTTTTTCCATACTTGAACTTGTACCGATTTCAAATATGACATTAGGGATTAGATTACCCTTCTCATCTTGTTTTTCTAAAATAATTTTACGATAGTCATTTGTGATTTCAATTTTATTATCTTTTCCAATCTCTACAATTACTTTATATATTTTTTGATTTAAAACTAAGTTATCAGGTGCTAAACATTCCTGAAGATAGTAAACACCTGGTTTTACATAAGCTTCAATTACTCCATATTGATTAGTAGTAAGCGTAGAACTTCCTTTTCCATCCGTACGTTCGTGCATATTTTCATCAAAATAAATATATTTACTCATATCACTATGACGCGATAACTTAAAAGAAACATCACCTAGTCGCTTGTTATTACTACCCTTTTTCATAATTGTTAGTTTTTGTAAGGAATATTCATTTACAGCTTTATAAGTAGTATCTTTATTTGGTGTTAATGTTAGCTTATAAATTTTTTCATCTAATTGTAAGTGATAAGGTACCTCTTTTTCTTGAATATAAATATTTTTATAGTTCCATATATCATCAATTTCAACACGACCATCACTTCCTGTTTTGTATACACCTAAGATCTGACTCATGTCTTCTTTATTACTAATCGCAAAACTAACATTAGGAATCAAATTATTATCTTCATCGTACTTTTCTAAAATAATCTTACGATATTGGTTTATACATCGATAGATACAATTTTCTCCAGCTTTAACATTCACTTTTTCAATTTTAGAATTTATCTTAATATTATCGGGTCCATTTAATTCTTGAACATAATAAGTACCAGGACTCACTTTTTTTAACACAATACAACCAAGTTCATCACTTTGATAAGTTCCAACTACATTATTGAAGGCTTCATCTTTCGCAATCCTAAAAGATACATTTCCCAAAGGTTTATAATCACTACCTTTTTTTTCAATGATAAGATTTGCATGACTTACATTTAAATGAACCTTAAAGGTACGATTTACTTCTACTTTAAACGGAACTACGCTTTGAGATACACTACTTTGATATACCATAGAAGTTCCACTATACTTATCTTCTACTAATTGAAATTCTACATATGCATTCGTATCAGCTGAATTAGCAGCCGCAATTTTTAAGCTATTTTCATTTTGTTCAATTCTAATTCCATCACTTTTACTTTTCAAGGTGTAATAACGAAAAATATTATTCGTATCATTTAACGTAATCGCTTTTGTGGCGGCAATATTATGAGTCGTGTTGGCAAACTCAGGATAACTATGAAATAATAATTGAACTCGTTGTTTAATGATATTTTTTCGTTGGAGATAATCAGTTAATGAAGTATCTTCAATAGTAGCACCTAATTTTTCCCAAATATAAAATTGTGTTGCTAAATAATCCTCTACGGTTTTATCAGATGCATGCCATCCAGCATAGGCAATACGTTCCATTTCAGTACGCTGACTATGTGTAAATAAATTGATTTCATAAGATGCACTTTCATCAACTAATACTCCTGGTTGTACACAAAAAGCGATTTCATTATTGGCATAAATGTATTTACCATAATTTACAGTTGTAAGATTCCCGTATATATCACGTACCTGATAGCTATATGGAATATGACCATCAAGCTTAATATTGGTACTTTGTGCATACACAGAAAAACAACCTGATACCAAAAATAAAATAAAAGTAAAAAATATTAAAAATTTAGCTTTCACATAAACCCCTCCTACAAAAAAAGTCACATCGATGTGTGACCCTTATTTTTTACAATAACATTTTATCATGATATCTATTGCAGAAAATTACGATTATTATTGCAATTTTATTGCAAAAAAAAACTTATCTTACGATAAGTTACTTAACAAATGGTGGTTCCGGTCGGAATCGAACCAACGACACATGGATTTTCAGTCCATTGCTCTACCGACTGAGCTACGGAACCATTTGGTTGCGGGGGAAGGATTTGAACCAACGACCTCCGGGTTATGAGCCCGACGAGCTACCAGGCTGCTCTACCCCGCGATGTTTGATTTAAATAGATGGCGGAGGAACTGGGATTCGAACCCAGGCGCCAGTTTCCCGACCTACCGGTTTTCAAGACCGGACCCTTCAACCACTTGGGTATTCCTCCGTGTTAAAATTGGTGGCTGGAGTGAGACTCGAACTCACGACCTTCCGGGTATGAACCGGATGCTCTAGCCAACTAAGCTACCCAGCCAATTTTATTAATGGTCGGGACGACAGGATTTGAACCTGCGACCCCTTGATCCCAAATCAAGTGCACTACCAAGCTGTGCTACGTCCCGATTTAAATGGCGCGCCCAACAGGAATCGAACCCATAACCTTTTGATCCGTAGTCAAACGCTCTATCCAGTTGAGCTATGGGCGCACGTTATTAGCACCTAAGTGCCTATATATGATACCACTTATCATATATCTTGTCAACACTTTTTTTAATTTATTTTTGAATTTTCTTTTTTTTGAAAACTCTTCCGCGTTGCACAAGTATATTACCATAACATGTATTATATTGCAAGCCTTTTTTTACTTTTTTTGTATATTTTCCTATTTCATATAGAAATAATAGCGAATATGCTTACTTCATCATCAAGCATATCCGCTTTTGGTTATTTTATTTTTTTTACTGTGACATTCCCTAGATTATCTTGTAATGCTTCTTGAAGTTCTTTTACAAAATGATCAATAAACCCTTCTGAAATCGAGTGATTCAAAAATAAGTTAATATAAATACGTTCATAAGTTAAAGTATCAGTATCATATATTAATACTGAGCCAGCATCTAAAACTGACTCTTGTCCATTTACAGAAACAATCTCATCTTCTACACGAATCCTCATATCTTCTAAACAAATCTCATTTTCTAAATATAGATTACATTCTTCATGTAGTTTTAAGATATCCATTACAATTTCATCCACTTTACCATTTAAAAATAAATGTTGAACCTTTCGTACCTTTAAAAGATACGAAAGGCGCATAGATATCTCATGATTTGATTCTGTAAACAACATATTGTCTACAAAATATAATTTCATAAATTAACGACGGAAGAAGTTTGGAATAATTTCATCTTCTTCTGGTTCATTTACAGCTTGACGACGTGGTTCAGCTCCACGTACAGGTGTTGCTTGCTCTTCTTCGTCATTTTCCGCAAAACCAGTTGCGATAACAGTTACAATAATTTCGTCTTCTAAGCTTTCGTTAATAGCTACTCCAAAGTATGCATCAACCTGAGTACCAGCAGCTTCACAAATACAGTTTACTGCATCTTCAGCATCGAATAATGTAACGTTTTCACCACCAGTAATGTTAATAATTGCTTTATGTGCTCCATAAATTTGAGTTTCTAACAATGGTGATTGTACAGCTTTTTCTGCAGCTTCACGTGCTTTGTTTTCTCCACTCGCAATACCTACCCCAATTAAGGCAGCACCTTGTTCTTCCATTACACTACGAACATCGGCAAAGTCTAAGTTAATTAATGCTGGAATAGCAATTAAGTCAGTAATTGTTTGAACCCCTTGACGTAATACATTGTCTGCAGCTTTAAATGCTTCTTTCATTGGTCTTCTACCAATTACTTCAATTAAAGAGTTATTCGAAACAATAATTAAAGAATCTGTATATTCTTTTAGTCTTTCTAGCCCTTCCATTGCTTGTTTCATACGTCTTCTACCTTCCATTGTGAAAGGTTTTGTTACTACCCCAACTGTTAGTACTCCTTCTTCTTTCGCAATTTTCGCAACAAATGGTGCAGCCCCAGTTCCAGTACCTCCACCTAAACCGGCAGTAATAAACACTATATCGCAACCTTTAATTGCTTCACGAATTTCAGCTTCATTTTCTTGTGCAGCCATTAATCCAACTTCTGGATTTCCACCAGCACCTAATCCTCCAGTTAATTCTCTTCCTAATAAAATTTTGTTTTCTACTGGAGAAGTTTCCAACACTTGTTTGTCAGTATTACATACATAGAATGTAACCCCACGTGCTCCTTCTGCAACCATGCGATTTACCGCATTACATCCAGCACCACCAACACCAAACACTTTAATATTCGCAACTTGTCTAAATTCAAAATCCGCCATTTCGTTTATCCTCGCTTCCTTTTATACTATTTGTCACTTAACAATATATTTTTTAATTTTTTAGTAAAACCGCCTTCTTCTTGTTCATTGCGCGGTTTCACAATACGTAATGCATTATCTACTTCATGTGGGTTTACACTAATTCGATGATCTTTACGAATTGCTTTCATTTCATTCCATCCATAAAATAGCCCCATACATACGGTTAACGATGCATCTCTTGCACCAATTGTTTGTGGTACATAAATTTTCCAAGGTGCTTTCAACTCATCAAGAACCTGACTTAATGCGTTAATTTCACACCCTTCCCCTGTTAAAATAATATGTACTTCTTTGCTTTCGATAATTTTTTCACATAGATCATTGATTTTCGCAATCCATCGTTGAATATGTGGAACAATTACACTCGCACTTTCTTTTTCTGTTATACTTTTTTGAACTTTATTCTCGCTCCATACATAAATAATTTGATCACTTGCTTTTTCTAAATCAAATTGACATGTATTTTGAGCTAAGCGAAAAGCCACGTTCGTATTTAATCGATAAGCATCACTTAATTCTTTTAGCCATGATTCATAACCCATTTCTAAATACTCGCAATTCACTAATTTACCACTCGTAAATAACGATAAAGTTGTATGGTTACGCTCAATCGCAATTTGAATCACATATTTATCAACTGTTTGTTCAAATACAGCTGCTTCTTGGGCAATAGCATATGAATCCAAGCATACATCTAAGATTTGTAAACCGGCTTTTTCAATACAACGTGCATAAGAATACATTGTCGCTTTATCTGCAAATAATAAATCGACATCCATACGCAATAAATCAGTAATTTCATCAATTGGCATTTTACGTGATGTAATACCATTCGTCACATATTTCGTACATCCAACATTCACTAATTCTAAGTGTTCTTCTGGTTTAAATGAAATTGCTTGATTTAATCCTTTTTGAATATCACTTAAACGAATACGACGACTACTCACTTCTGGAATCACGTGAATTTGTTGTACATGTCGTTCTACATTCTTGCTTGGGATTGCCAATAGAACGCTTTCTACTCTAAATCCTAATGCTTGTTTCGCATTTTCTACTACTTTAATAATTGCATCTGCAATATCATCTTCACTCTGTCTGCCGCTATTTCCAACAATACGGCAACGTTCTACACGCAAAACATGAAATCTTGTATCATAAAGTTGTCCAACAATCAAACGAACTTCATGGTCTGCTATCTCTACAGAGGCATAAATCTCTTGATGAATCATCAGCTTACCTCCTTTTTAATATTATTTATCCTATATATCATACCATAAAAGACAATGATAAAAAATCATTTTAATGAAATTTATTCATTTTTTTCCAAAATTTTTTTCATTATCATTTTAATCTTTTTATCTATCAAAACCGCTAAAACTTTCTGTCGGTACACTTTTATTTCTATTCTTATCAAATCAAACTACATTTTTATCAATGTGGTATTATGGTAATTACTTCCTTTGATAATCTAAAACTTTAATCCATTTCTTTTTCGTTTTCAAAATAAAAGAAGATTGAAGCTTTTTTTACGAAATTTCAATCTTCTACTACGTTTTTATTTCACTACTTTTACTTCACAAATCGCTTCTTTTTTATTCGAACTAATTGCTGTGATCATAGTTACTCCATTCCCAACCGGATGCACTACCCCTTGTTCATCTACAACCGCTACATTTGGATCACTTGATACATAGGTAACATTTTGATATGTAGCATTAGATGGTGAAATAAGTGCATTTAAATAATATTCTGTATTTCCATTTAAAGTGATTTTTGATGTATTTAAGCTAATTTGTGATACTGGAATATGTTTTTTTATGGTGAATTCACATTGTGCAATCGCTTTATCCGCATAGGCAGTAACGGTAATTACTCCATCATTTTTTGCATACAAACGACCATTCCCATCAATTGTCGCAATATCAGTATTTGATGTTTCCCATGTAATCTTTGCGCTAGCTTTATTACACTTCGCACTTAGTTGATAATAACTACAGCGATACATTGTCACCTTTTGTTCACTTAATGTCAAGGTTGGTCTTTTGACTACTACCTTTAAGACATCCGTTTTGTTATTAGAGCTTTTCGCAGTAATATATGCTGTACCAGGCGCTTTTGCTAGAATTCGCCCATAAGAGCTCACTTTTACCACACTTGGATTACTTGATGAATAAGTCACATCATCAAATGTAGCATTACTTGGTTCTACTTTCACTGGATAATTTAACGCTGCTCCTTCAAATAACGAAATCGCCGCTTTCTTAAAGGAAACACTTTTTACTGGAATATGTTGTTTGATGGTTATTTTACATTTTTTAATAACCCCATTCGCTTCCACATATATCACAAC
>JAXJYR010000052.1:0-5420 GCA_036306885.1 Longicatena sp. | reverse complement strand
GGCTAAAGAAAAAGGACTTCCTTACACTGTATTAGCTGCTGAAGCAAAATTATTTGCTGCTGAAGTTGCAATGGAAGTAACTACTAAAGCTATCCAATTAATGGGAGGATACGGATATACTCGTGACTACCCAGTTGAAAGAATGTTCCGTGATGCAAAAATTACTGAAATCTACGAAGGTACAAGTGAAGTACAACGTATGGTAATCAGTGGAGCTATGTTAAAATAATAGAAAGGAAGAATCGCTATGAAAATTATTGTTCTTGTAAAACAAGTACCGGATTCAACTGAAATTCGTGTAGATAAAGTTACTGGTGCATTAATCCGTGAAGGTGTTCCTACAATCATTAACCCAGATGACTTAGCTGGTGTTGAAGAAGCTTTAAAAATTAAAGAAACTAGAGATGATGTAACTGTTACAGTTATCTCAATGGGGCCACCTCAAGCTGGAGGAATGTTAAAAGAATTATTCGGACGTGGAGTTGACGAATGTATTTTAGTTACTGACCGTAAATTCGGTGGAGCTGACACATGTGCTACATCAATCACATTAGCAGCTGCAATCGAAAAATGTGGTGGATACGATTTAATTATCGCTGGACGTCAAGCTATCGATGGTGATACTGCGCAAGTAGGACCTCAAACTGCTGAACGTTTAGACTTACCACAAGTAACTTACGTTGACAAAATTATTGAATTAACAGACGAAAAAATTACTGTTCGTAAATCATTAGAAGACGTAGAAGAAATCATCGAAGTTAAATTACCATGTGTATTAACTACATTAAGTGGAATGAACGAACCACGTTACATGAACTGTAACGATATCGTTGATTCATTCTCTAAATCAATCGTTACTTACACTTTCGATGACTTAGGAATTCCTGAAGAAAAAGTAGGGCTAAAAGGATCACCTACAAGTGTATACAGAACATTTACTAAAGATGTTACAGCTGCTACTGAAAAATATGATTTGCCTGCTGATGAAGCTGCAAAATTAATTGCAAAAACTTTAAAAGACAAGCAAATCATTACTAAATAGGAGGTTATGACAATGGCTAAATTTGATAGTAAAGATATTTACGTATTCGTTGAACAACGTAACGGTGTTATCGCAAACGTTGGATACGAATTAATTAGTGAAGCTAGAAAATTAGTTGCTACTATCCCTTCATTAGAATACAAAGTAGTTGCTATTTTATTAGGACACAACATTAAAGATCAAGCACAAACAGTTATCGCTCACGGTGCTGACAAAGTAATCGTAGTTGACAACCCATTATTAGAAGCATACTCAACTGACTTCTATGCTGATGCTTTAACTCAAGTTATTCAAAAATACAACCCAGATTCATTATTAACTGGAGCTACAGTTTTAGGACGTGACTTAGCACCACGTGTTGCTGCTCGTATCAACACTGGATTAACAGCTGACGCTACTAAAATTGACATTAACTTAGCTGAAGAAAAAATCGCTGCTGGTGAAGCATTATTATTAGTTACTCGTCCAACATTTGGAGGAAACTTATTCGGAACAATTAAATGTGAAAACACTCGTCCTCAAATGGCTACAATTCGTCCAAACGTATTCTCTATGGATCCAATCGACGAAACTAGAACTGGTGAAGTTGAAGAATTCACTCCTGAATTCAAAACAACTGAAAACCGTGTTGTAGTAAAAGAAGTTATCGCTAAAGTTGTTGAAGGAATCGACATTTCTAAATGTGATATCTTAGTTGGTGCTGGACGTGGAGCTGAAGATTGCTTAGACTTAGTTGAAGCTGTTGCTGAAGAATTAGGTGGAGCAATGTGTGTAAGCCGTGCAGTAGTTGACGATGGATTAGCTGACAAAGCTATCCAAGTAGGACAAACAGGAAAAACTGTTAAACCTGCTCTATACATCGCTTGTGGTATTTCTGGAGCTTGCCAACACACTGCTGGTATGGAAAACTCAGATATGATTATCGCTATTAACCGTGACCCTCAAGCAGAAATCTTCAACATTGCTAACATGGGATTCATCGGAGATGTTAAAGAAATTCTTCCATTATTAAAAGAAGAAATCATCGCTGCTAAAAAAGCGTAATAAAAAAAAGGAGAAAACAAACATGAAAAAAGTTGGTGTAATCGGTGCCGGAACAATGGGGCAAGGAATTGCTAACGCATTTGCTTCAAACGGATATGATGTAACTGTATGTGACATTAAAATTGAATGGGCACAAGGTGGAATTGACAAAATCGGTAAAGGGTTAGACAAATTAGTTGCTAGAGAAAAAATGACTGCTGAAAAAGCTGCAGAAATTAAAGGAAACTTAAAAGCTGGTGAATATGCTGATCTTGCTGATTGTGATTTAGTAGTAGAAGCAGTTCTTGAAATTATGGAAACTAAAAAAGAACTATTCTCTACATTAGATGAAATCTGTAAAGAATCTTGTATCTTCGGAACAAACACATCTTCTTTATCAGTAACTGAAATCGCTAAAGGAATCAAACACCCAGTAATCGGTATGCACTTCTTTAACCCAGCTGACCGTATGAAACTTGTAGAAGTTATCTCAGGAATCAACACTCCAGCTGAAACTAAAGATGCAATCATCGAAATCTCTAAATCTTTAGGAAAAACTCCAGTAGAAGTTGCTGAAGGACCTGGATTCGTAGTTAACCGTATCCTTATTCCAATGATCAACGAAGCTGCATTCATCCTTCAAGAAGGAATTGCTTCTGTTGAAGACATTGACACAGCTATGAAACTTGGTGCTAACCACCCAATGGGACCTCTTGCTTTAGGAGACTTAGTAGGATTAGACATCGTAGTTGCTATTATGGATGTTCTTTACAAAGAAACTGGTGATGGTAAATACCGTTGCTGTACATTATTAAGAAAAATGGTTCGTGGAGGAAAACTAGGACGTAAAACTGGTGTTGGATTCTACGACTACAGCAAATAATTAAACAATAAATTTTAAGTGAATCTATAATTTCGGATCTACACGAAAATTGTAGATTCACTTTTTCAACATGAAAGGTAGGAAAATACAATGGAAACAATTTTAGTAAATTATGAAGGTAATGTAGCTGTTATTACAATTAACCGTCCAAAAGCATTAAACGCTTTAAGTACTCAAGTATTAACTGAACTTGATGCTGCTTTAGAAGAAGTAAAAGCTAACAAAGATGTATATGCTCTTGTTATTACAGGTGCTGGAGAAAAATCTTTCGTTGCTGGAGCTGACATCGCTGAAATGAAAGACAAAAACGTAGAAGAAGCTGCTGAATACGGACGTATTGGAAATGCTGTATTCCGTAAAATTGAAACTTTCCCATGTCCAGTAATCGCTGCAATCAACGGATTTGCATTAGGTGGTGGATGTGAATTAGCTATGAGCTGTGACATCCGTGTTGCTTCTGAAAATGCAGTATTTGGACAACCTGAAGTTGGTTTAGGAATTACTCCAGGATTCGGTGGAACTCAACGTTTAGCTCGTTTAGTACCAGTTGGAATCGCTAAAGAAATGATTTACACAGGACGCAACATTAAAGTTCAACGTGCATACGAAATTGGATTAGTAAACGCTGTAGTAGCACAAGAAGAATTAATGCCAGCTGTAATGAAAATGGCTAACGGAATCGCTAAAAACGCTCCAATCGCTGTTGCTTACTCTAAAAAAGCAATCAACAACGGTTTACAAACAGATATCGATGGTGGTATCGCAATCGAAGTAGAAGAATTCTCTAACTGTTTCGCAACAGAAGACCAAAAATATGGTATGGAATGCTTCGTTAACAAAGTAAAAGAAAAGAAATTCTCTAACAAATAATACCTATTAGGAGGAAATAGATATGAGTAAAATTATCACACTGGAACAAGCAGTTGCGATGATTCCAGATGGTGCTACTGTTGGGGTAGGTGGATTTATCGGTTCAGGACACCCTCAAGAATTCTCTGTTGGTATCGAAGAGTCATTCTTAAATACAGGACACCCACGTGATTTAACAATCATGTTCTCTGCTGGTATTGGAGATGGAACTGATCGTTTAGGATTGAACAAAATCGGTCATGAAGGATTGTTAAAACGTATTATTGGTGGTCACTGGGGATTAATTCCTAAACTACAAAGACTTGTTTTTGAAAACAAGGTAGAAGGATACAACCTTCCTTTAGGAACAATTTCATTAATGTTCCGTGATATTGCTGGACACCGTCCAGGAACTTTTACAAAAGTTGGTTTAAAAACATTTGTTGACCCACGTTTAGAAGGTGGAAAAATGAATGCTCGTACAACTGAAGACTTAGTAAAATTAGTAGAACTTGAAGGAGAAGAATGGTTATTATATAAATCATTCCCTGTAAATGTAGCATTAATTCGTGCGACTTACTGTGACGAAGATGGAAATGCTACGATGGAAAAAGAAGCTGCAACACTTGATTCTTTATCAATTGCACAAGCGGCAAAAAACTCTGGAGGAATTGTATTACTACAAGTTGAAAAAGTTGTTAAAAATGGTACATTAGATCCTCGTATGGTTAAAATTCCAGGAATTTATGTTGACGGTATCGTAGTATCTCGTCCAGAAAACCACTGGCAAACATATGCAGGGCAATACAACCCAGCATTATGTGGAGAAGTTAAAGTACCAGTTGACTCAATTCCACCTATGGCATTAAATGAACGTAAAGTAATCTGTCGTCGTGCTGCGCAAGAATTAGATCCAACTGCAATCATCAACTTAGGAATTGGAATGCCAGAAGGAATCGCAAACGTAGCAAACGAAGAAGGATTACCTGGATTAAAATTAACTGTTGAAGCTGGTGGTATTGGTGGGGTTCCAATGGCTGGAACCGCATTTGGTACATGTACAAACCCAGATGTAATCATCGACCAAACTTACCAGTTTGACTTCTATGATGGTGGTGGATTAGACCAAGCCTTCTTAGGATTAGCAGAATGTGACTGTAATGGAAACATTAACGTATCACGTTTTGGACCTAAAATTGCAGGATGTGGTGGATTCATCAACATTACACAAACAACTCCAATTGTTGTTTACTGTGGAACATTCACTGCAGGTGGATTAAAAGTTGAAGTGAAAGATGGAAAATTAAACATCCTTAACGAAGGACGTGTTAAAAAATTCAAAAATTCAGTGGAACAAATTACATTCGCTGCTGAATATGCTACAGAAACAGGACAAAAAGTTCTTTACATTACAGAACGTGCTGTATTTGAATTAATTAACGGTGTTCTTACATTAACTGAAATCGCTCCAGGAGTTGATTTAGAAAAAGATGTTTTAGGACAAATGGAATTCAGACCAGCAATCGCTGAAAACTTAAAACTAATGGATGAAGCTTTATTTAAAGAAGAGTTAATTGGTTTGAAAAAATAGTTTAAATCAAAAGAGAATTAATAGTATTATAT
>JAXJYR010000051.1:0-1847 GCA_036306885.1 Longicatena sp. | reverse complement strand
TGTAGTAACAGGAAGCATCGCTACTACGAACCCATCACCAAACACAATTACTTACCAAATCTTTGGAAATGGACAAGTAATTGTGAAAAATGATGTGACAATTCACTCTAGTGGAGCAGTAAAACGTATTGGTATGAAATTAAATGTACCAACTGAATATGCAAACTTCACATACTATGGACGTGGACCGTGGGAAAACTATGTAGACCGTGATACTGCATCATTTGTGGATTTATATGAAACTGATGTATATGAAATTGATGGTCAAATGAAATACTTAAAACCACAAGAAAACGGAAGCCGTTCAGATGTTCGTTGGGCAGCAGTTCGTAATGATGATGGGGTTGGATTCATGATTCAAGCTGACGACAACTACATGGAAACATCTATTTCTCAATATGAAGATGATACAATGCAAAATTACCGTCACATGGTAGAAGTACCAAAAGCTGGATACAACGTTGTGAATGTAGACTACATGCAACGTGGACTTGGTGGAGAAGCTTGTGGACCTGGACCATTATCTCAATACCAAATTCCAAATAACGCAAACTATGTACATTCATTCAGAATTGTGCCTTTCACAAGTGCAACAAATGATGAATTAATGGCTGAATCAAAAGTGCAAGCTGAATCAACAAACCCAGTAGCAGATATTAAAGTAAATGGTGCAAGTGTTGGAAATGTAAATACTGCTAATACATTCAATGTAACAGTTCTAAAAGGAACATACAAAGGAACACCAAAAGTTGAAGTTGTGAAAAATGGTAGTGATACCGTAGTTGAATTTACACAACCTGAAACATTACCAGCAACAATAACAATTAAAGCTACAAATGGATTTGGAATTGAAAAAACTTATACAGTTAACATTTCTGAAACAGAACAATTATACTTATCAGATATGAACTGGACAGTAAATAAACAAGGATATTTCCCTAACTGGAGAGATAAATCTGGAGATAATGGAGAAACAGGAATTTCTCTATATGTAGATGGTCAATTAACAAACTTCAACAAAGGAGTTGGAGCACACGCAAGCAGTGTAATTGAAGTGGATATCGAAGACTTAAAAGTAACAACATTAACTGGATATGCTGGAATGCATGGTTCACGTACTTCATCAATGGAAGCTGATGCAAACTTCAAAATTATCGTAGATGGTGAAGTGAAATTTAACCAAGATTTCATTTCTCAACAATCAGGATACTTTGAAATTGATGTAAAAGGTGCGAAAACAGTTCGTTTTGAAACAAATGACAAAGGTAGCGATGCATATGACCACACAACTTGGGCAGATGTAAAATTCACTAACGATGGTTCATTACCATTAGAACCTGAAGTAACAGCACCAGCTAAAGTTGAAAACTTAAAAGCAAAAGATAAAAACTACAAAACAATTACCTTAACTTGGGATGCATCTGAAGGAGCTACTGCTTACGAAGTTTACCGTAAAGCTTACGACTCTGAAGAATTCAAACTTTACAAAACAGTAGAAGACACTACATTAGCAGTTACTGGTGTGATGACTGGTAAAGAATATGCATTCTACGTAGTAGCTAAAAATGAAGCTGGTGCTGCAGAAGCGAGTGAAACAGTAGCACAAGCTACAACATTACATGGTAAAGTAAAATTAGCTATCGAAAAAGTATCTACAGCTAAATTCAAATTAAGCTGGAATGCCATCGATGGAGCTACTCGTTACATTGTGTACCGTAAACGTAATGACGACAAAATGAAAAAAGTTCTTACCTTAGGTGCTGATAAATTAGAATATGTAACAGCTGAAATGCCAAACGGTGATTACCAATTCATCCTAAAAGCTGGACGCTACGACTCTTCGAATC
>JAXJYR010000050.1:0-1678 GCA_036306885.1 Longicatena sp. | reverse complement strand
TCCCAAACATTGCCAAACTTGGAGTTTTCCTATTTATGTTTGTCGTATTCTTTCAATTAATTACATTACCAGTTGAATTCAATGCGTCAAAACGTGCTTTAAAAATTTTACGTAATGATAATATCCTAGTGAGTAATGAATTAGGGGCGGCACGTAAAGTATTAAATGCGGCAGCCTTAACCTATGTGGCATCGCTAGTGTCATCATTATTGACAATGCTACGTTTAATTTTAATTACTAGAAGATCAGATCGTTCTTAAGACACTCGAAAGAGTGTTTTTTTTAAACTGAAAGCATTGTCGAAAACGCTTACTTTCACTATAATTAAATAGATAAGGAGGGATACTTATGAGTATTTTGAAAAAAACTTTTAAAGTATTGTTGTGTGCGATGATGTGTTTTGCATCTATGACAATGCTAGAAGCTGAGGTAGAAGCGATTAACGTTGCGGCAAATAAAGCGACAGTAGCTTCATCAACTTACCCAACAGAAAAATTTTCAACTACTTTTGCGGTCGATGAAGATTTAGGTACTCGTTGGGGAAACAACTATAATAGTGATACCTTTAAAGGAGGAAATCGTGAAGAAACATTTACGGTTGATTTAGGTGTTGCCTATACGATTGATAGTGTCGAAATCGTTTGGGAAGCAGCTCATGCGACTTCTTATACCATTCAAGGGTCAAACGATGGTGTAACATATGTCAATTTAAAAGATGTGACAAATGGGGCAGGAGGTACAGAAACACATAATGCTGTATCAACTGAAAAATATCAATATGTTCGTTTGGCAATGCATCAAAGTGCCAACAAATATGGATATTCTATTTATGAATTACGTGTATATACTTACGATCAAGAAGCACAACCTGCATTAGGTACAATTGATAATGTAGCATATGGAAAAGATGTATATGTATCTGCAGTAACAGTTGTGGAACCAAGCTTAATTGTCGATGGGGATACTCGTTATGAATATACAGCGAAAACAAACGTTATTCCATTCTTAGATGTTAAATTTAATGGAGATGAAACACCTCAAGATGAAGATGGTTACTATTATCATGAACCTGCTTATGTCATCGTGGATTTAGGTGCATCTTATGTCATCGATTCCTTAAAAATCTTTGACTTTGATAATACAACTCAAGTAGCACGTGACTACACTTACAGTGTGGCATTGAGTAATGATGAAAACTTTAGTGTAGCAAACTACAATGATGCGAACTGGATCGAGGTAGGAAGAACTCCAAAAGGCGCTCGTACTTGTGTCACTGATTTTGATTTAAGTGAAAAAGTAGTAGCACGTTATGTGAAATTATATGATTTAAGAGTACTTGAAGCAACAAGCTTTGCGGTAACAGAAGTTCAAGTATTTGCGACAAAAGGTGATGTAGCAAATGCGAAAGCATATGCGAACAATGTATTAGATGCTTATAAAGCAGATGTTCTTTTAACAGAAGAAGAAGCAAATGCAAAAGCAAGTGTAGTAGCAAATGCAAAAACTAGCTTTGAAGCAGCAAGTGATGCATCAGCAATCATTGCGGCTTTAAACCAAGCTATGAAAGATATTGATACTGTGATTAGTGCATCAGAATACAAAAACGAAAAAATTGACGAAATTACAAACTATAAGAGTGATGATTCATTATTCTCTGAAGCTGATAATGTAGCACAAG
>JAXJYR010000049.1:0-5026 GCA_036306885.1 Longicatena sp. | reverse complement strand
GTTCTACAAGTAAGAAAGGTTCATATAAGAAGTTAGTGACAGTTAATACACTAAGTTATCTTAACAAGTCATTAAAAGATAATAAGTACTATTATTATAAAGTAAGAGGATATTGTACTTATCATAATAATAAAATATATACGGATTTTTCTAATGTGATTTCATATTTACATATCTCATAAAAATATAAAGACACTCTATCATCATTATTAGAGTGTCTTTATATTTAGAATGTGGTAATGTAAACCATTCTTTTGGTGATAATAATCACGAATTTCATTAAATAATCATCTGTTTTTTTTTGTCAAAAAATAACAATTGTATGTATCATTTTTGCTGTATTATTAATCAAAATTGTAAAAAATTTTTAAATTAATTGTTTATCCTTTTTCATTTAGTTGACTATTTGCTATTTAAGCGTATTATAATACATGGTCATTTTTTACGGAGGGAAAAGTATGCTCGTTTTATATTTTTGCTTATGGATTATATTTAATGGTACATGGACAACTGAAATTGCAGTAATTGGTTTAGTTGTAGCTACTGTTATTTTTGGCTTTACATGTAAGTTTATGGGTTATAGTTTAAAACAAGAAAAGAAATTGTTTAAATCACTATGGCTATTATTACAATATGCAGGTATTTTAATTTGGGAAATTATTCAAGCGAATTTAGCTACAGTTCATTTGATTTTATCTGAAAAAGAAGTGATTGAACCAGTATTAGCGCACTTTAGCGTAGATTTAAAAACACAAGTTGGGAAAACGCTGTTAGCGAACGCCATTACATTAACGCCAGGTACAATTACGGTTCATGTTGATGGGAACCATTATGCGGTACACTGTTTAGATAAGAGTGTGGCGATTGGAATGGATAGTTCTGGTTTTGTAAGGGTAATTACGAAATTAGAGGATTTATGGATTGAAAAGTAGGAGGTTAGAGTATGTTTGATCAATTTCCAGTATTAGCACAGGTTGTCAATGTATTTACAACGATTGTTTTAATCTGTTTAGGGATTCTTTCTATTTTATGTTTAATACGTGCCATTCTTGGACCTAAAGTAGCGGATCGTCTAGTTGCGGTAAATATGCTTGGTACGATGGTTATGGTTATGATTTCGACATTAGCTGTTAAACTGAATGAAGGCTTTTTAGCCGATATTTGTTTGATTTATGCCATGATTAGTTTCTTAGCAGTTATTGTAGGGACAAGAATCTATATGGAATCTTATTTAGAAAAATTAGAGGAGGACCAGTAATATGGAAATTTTAGCTTGGATTCGTTTTATTGCTGGGGCTATTTTCATGATTATTGGCCTTTTATTGTTTGTTATTCAAGTGTTTGGTGTATTCCGCTTTAAATATGTATTAAATCGTATGCATTCTGCTGCAATGGGGGATACATTAGGAATCGCATCATCCTTAATAGGATTGATTTTAATGTGTGGCTTTTCCTTTACTTCATTAAAACTATTTTTAGTCGTTATGTTCTTGTGGTTAGCTTCTCCAACATCTTCACACTTAATTGCACAATTAGAAGTAGCAACAAATGAAGATTATTCACAATATGAACATGTTAATTTAGATGAAATTGGGGAGGGCGAATAAAATGACAAATATCATTATGTATGTTTTATTAATATTCCTTATAATCTGTGCATTAGCAGTAAGTTTTTCTAAAAATTTATTAAACTCTATTTTGATTTATACATCATATAGTTTAATTTCTTCGGTTATTTGGGTGTTACTTCAATCTCCAGACTTGGCAATTACGGAAGCAGCGGTAGGTGCTGGTATCACTAGTTTATTGTTCTTTGCGACATTGAAGAAAATTCATGCAATCGTGAAGGAGGATAAAAAGGAGGAGGAGTTTGATCATGAGTAGAAAAGTATCAGATGATAAATATAAAAAGACTCTTTCTCACAAATTAGAAACATGGTTTTATGGTAGTGAGGATGTCTATGTAAATCATGTGGAAATGAAGCCCCAACAAGAATTTTTAGAAAGTGAAGAAGCGATTTTAGCTCGTGAGAACGAAAAGCAAATGTTATTAAAAAATATTTATGATGTTCGTCACAATAAGGAATTAAAATTATTTGGAAAATCATACAAATTTTTCTGTGTTTTCTTTTGTTGTATCGTGGTCTTTACATTATTAATCGCAGTTTCTCATATGCCAACCTTTGGTAATCCTAACAATCCAGTACACAATGAAGTGGCTGAGCGTTATATTGAAAGTGGTATGCAAGAAACAGGTGCTGTTAATATTGTTACGGGGATGATTTTGGATTATCGTGCATTCGATACATTAGGAGAGTCTCACGTATTGTTTGTGGCGACTTGTACCGTATTAATCTTATTAAGAGATGATAAGAAAAAGAAGGTTAAAAAAATTCAAACTCGCCTTTATAAAGATAAAATCTTACAAACTGTTACGAAGGTATTAGTTCCACCAATATTAATTTTTGGTCTTTATATCATATTAGCTGGACATTTAGGTCCTGGTGGAGGATTTGCTGGTGGAGCTATTATCGGTGCAGCTTTAATCCTATACTCAAATGCATTTGGGTTTGAAAAAACAAGTAAAGTTTTTAATGCCAATACATATAAATGGACAAGCTTCTGTGCATTAGCTTGTTATAGTATTTCTAAATGTTATTCGTTCTATACTGGTGCAAACCATATTCATAGTATTATCCCATTAGGTATTCCAGGAAACTTAATTAGTAGTGGATTAATTTTAGTATTAAATATTTGTGTAGGTATTGTTGTTGCTGGGACAATGTATACCTTATATGTACTATTTAGAAAAGGGGGATACTAGGATGGATTTCGCTAATTTAATGAGTAATTATGGTGAAGCAGTTGCGATGGTTTTATTCGGTATCGGTTTCTCTAACTTATTATTACAAAAGAACTTAATTAAAAAAATTATTGGTTTCAATATTATGGATAGTTCAATGTATCTGTTCTTAGCTTTAAAAGGTTATATTGTAGGTCATACAGCACCAATTGTAATGAATGGTATTCAAAGCACAGAAGTATATATTAACCCAATTCCAAGTGGTTTGGTACTTACTGGGATTGTTGTGTCGGTATCGGTATCTGCTTTAATGTTATCTTTGACAATTCGTTTATATGAACGTTATGGTACGTTGGATTTAGATGAAATCTCTACAATTCTAAAAAAGGAGGGGAAATAGATGGCTTTTGTACAAAACTTTCCATTCTTTTCAATTATCCTAACCATTTTCTCTGGTCCGTTAAGTACCATCTTAGATAATAAAAAAGTTAAAATTTGGAATATGCTTTTAATTGGTATTGTATGTGCCTTAAATCTTGCGGTATTAGGATATGTAATTTCTACTGGAGAAAGTTACACTTATATGATGGGACATTTTCCAGCACCGTGGGGGAATGAAATCCGTGTTGGTGTTCTTGAAGCGTTCATGGCGGTATTCTTTTGTGTTGTGATGTTTTTTTGTGTGATTAGTGGGGGACAAGAACGCGTAAGAGAAATTGAATCATCAAAACAAAATTTATTTTATGTAATGGTTAATTTATTGTTATGTTCATTAATCGCTTTGGTTTATACTAATGATATTTTTACAGCTTATGTATTCGTAGAAATTAATACATTATCGGCTTGTGGATTAATTATGATTAAAAACAAACTACATGAAGGACGTACTTTAGAAGCTTCGGTTCGTTATATGATTATGAGCTTACTTGGTTCGGGGATGCTTTTATTAGGTATTTGTTTCTTATATGGTTTAACTGGTCATTTATTAATGAGTAATATGCAAGAAGCAATTACGAATTTAGTCGCTACAGGTCAATATCAAATTCCATTATTAGTGTCAATTTGTTTAATGTCTGTTGGATTAGCAATTAAGAGTGCCTTATTCCCATTTCATTCTTGGGTTCCTGATGCATATGGATACTCAACCTTATCTAGTGCATCGATTTTATCTTCACTAGTTTCAAAGGGATATATTTTCTTATTAATTAAGATTTTCTTCCGTGTCATTGGTTTTGAAGTGATTATTGGTAGTCATGTATTAAATGTTTTATTTATTTTCGGTGTAATTGGAATGATTGTAGGATCTCTTGATGCAATTCAAGAAAGTGGTATTCGTCGTATGATTGCGTATTCTTCGGTTGCGCAAATTGGTTATATCTATATGGGGTTAGGATTAGGAACGACAGCAGGTGTTGTGGCGAGTGTATATCACATTTTATCGCATGCAGCTACTAAAGCCTTGTTGTTTATTGCAGCATATGGATTAACAAATGTTTCTAGTAATCGCCGTAATTTTAAACAATTAACAGGTTCAGGGTATCGTAATAAATTGGCAGGTGTTGCCTTTAGCGTGGGGGCATTATCAATGGTAGGTTTCCCTTTATTATGTGGATTTGAATCTAAGGTATTGTTTGCGCAAGCTGCAGTTGAGACACATACTAAAATGTTCTTTACATTATTTGCTTTAGCAATCTCGACCATTTTAAATACTGTGTATTTTATGAAAACGGTAATTCGTATTTATACACCAATGGATGCTGAAGAGGAAAAAGAAAATGAGTTTACGCATATTACTGCCAAAGAAGATATCGGTAAATCCATTGCCATGATTTGTTTAGTAGTAATGAACTTTGCATTGGGTATCTTCTCACAGCCAATTATTGAGTTAATTGAAACAGGCTTAGCTATGTTTATGTAGGAGGTAAAGTCAGATGTTAATTTTATTACCAATTTTACTACCTATTATAATGGGGGCTATGTTATTAGTAACTTCATTTGTCGAACATTTGAAGAAAAATAATGACTATCAAGCAGAAAGTAGTAAAGAGTTAAAGAAAATTCATATATTTTCTATTACGGTTTTAGTTCTTTCAGCTATTTTAGCAATTTATGTTGGTTTACAAGAAAATTTATCTTGTACATTATTTTATCTATTAAAAGATTTACCGATTTATTTTGCGGTGGATTCATTAAGCTTATTATTTGTATCATTTATTAGCATTG
>JAXJYR010000048.1:0-5282 GCA_036306885.1 Longicatena sp. | reverse complement strand
TGTAGTGTCTTCTACTGTTTTGTAAAGTTTGAATTCTTCAGAATCGTATGCTTTACGGTATACATCGTAAGCTGTAGCTCCTTCTACTGCATCCCAAGTTAAGGTGATTGTTTTGTAGTTAGTGTCTTTGGCTTTTACGTTTTCTACTTTAGCAGGTACTGTTGGTTGAGGAACTTCTGGTTGTTCTTCTTTAACTTCTACAACTAAGGCAGCACGTTTACGAGCTAATTCATATTTAGCTTCTTCTACTGCACCAGCAGCTGCGTTAGGGTCTGCAGCTAAGCTTTCTGCAGCTGCGATTGCTGCTTGTAATGCCGCAAAGCTTTCTTCAGTGTAGTTGTTAGCTTTTACTGCTTTTGCAGCTTCAATTGCAGCGTTTAATCCTGCGAAGTCCGCAACTACGCTTGCTTTAGAAACTTTCATTTCTGCTGCTGAACCGTTGTTGTTTTTCGCTGCTACTAATACGAAACGTACATTTGTTGCAGCTACACGTTCAAATGTAATTTCGTGGTTTTTGTAAGATCCATCTAATGTTCCTGTTTTAACAGTTTGGTAAGTAGCACCATTGTCATTAGAAATTCTAATTTCGTAAGATGTTGCAGTACCGTTTCCTGCTCCACTTCTTGGTAAGTATGTAATTCCATTTACTTCTGTTGATTCACTTAATTTGAAGTCAATCCAGTGAGGCATTGTAGTTACATTCCAGTCAGTGTGCCACATTGTTGAATTATCACCATCTAATACATTTGATGGGTATGATCCATCATTTTGGTATGTAGATGCAGTTGCAGTAATTGTAGATGGATCTACGAAGTTTAAGTCTGCAGCCACTTTAATTTGAAGTTTTGCAATTGCAGCTTCTAATGAAGCGCATGCTAAATCAACTTCTTCTTGGTTAGTTGCAGGTAATCCTAAACGCACTGAGTTTAATACATTTCTTACAACTGATGCACTTGCTTCAGTATATGCAGATAAATCAGTTACGATGGCAGCTAATGCATTCCATTTAGAGTAATCAGCTTTTTCGTAATCGATTGTGTCTAATTTAGCTGCAATAGCGTCTCTTAATGCCATCACATCTGCTTCAGAAGCTGCGTATTGAGATACTAATTCATTTGCTTGGGCAATTAATGCAGTTAATTCAGCATCGTTTGCTTCTTGGTTTACACCATATGCAACACCTACAGCGTTGTCTAATGGCATTGTAGAGAAGAATTCTTCTGTAGTTCCTAAACGTACATCATCTACATATCCTACAAAGGCATTTGTAGTAGATCCAATACGTTCTACTGGGAACATCATTGTAGCTTTTTCTTTGTTACGAGTGTTTGTACCAACTGCTTGTTTGAATTCTCCGTTTACATATAATGAGAAGATTTCAAATTCGTTTTTGAATTCTAATTCAACCCATTGTCCTACTGGTAATTCATAGTTGAATTCGTATTCGTGGTTTTCACGGTAGAATGATACTTTACCATTTTTGTTTACCGCTTTAATGTTTCCATATACAGATTCAAATAAGATTTGGTCTGTGTTTTCAGCTGACATACGTTTTACTTTTACACGTAATGTGTTTTCTAATCCAACTGTAGTTAATGCAGTTTTAACGAAGCTTTCTCCACCCATTAATTCTAATACTTGTTTAGATTCTACTTCTTTTAATTCAGCATTTTTCACTTCGTTGTTTTCGTTGAAGTTGTTGTGTAATACTACACCATCTTCAGTTTTTTCAACATCGTATGCAAAGTTTGTTCCAGGAGCATCACCTAAGATAGCAGCTAAGTCTTGTGCTTGAGCTAAAGTTTTGCTTCCTTTACCCCAAGTGTTTGCAGCTAACATTGGAATACCACCAGCTAAACGTACATATAAGTCGTATTCAGACATACCGTTTTCACGTCTGTCAATCATGTCATTCCATAATGCGATAGCAGCTCCAGTTGCTTGAGGGTCACCTGCAGGAATATCAACGTTGTTTAATTGCATTAAGTCACGGTTGTAGCAATTGTTCGCGTTGAAGTAGTCTCCATAGTAGTCAGCGTTAGGTACAACGTAGAATAATCCGTCATCACAGTTAATCATGTTGAATCCTTTTTCATACATTGTATCCCAGTTTGCGTAACCATAGTTCCAAAGGTTGATTTCTACACCAGTTCCATCAATTGGTTCTCCTGATTTCGCAGCTGTAAAGCTTCCCCATACACGTACTTGACGTCCTTTTCCTTCAACGAAATCAAACATGTCATTTACATATTTACGGTATCCTTCACTTGATGCGTTGTATTCGTCAGCTCCAATGTGAACTGTAGTTTCTTCGTCAAATACAGGGTTTTCTTCTGTCATGTATTCAGCGAAAATTCCTTGGATAAATTCCATTGTTTGGTCATATTTATCCATTAAGTTTAAGTGGTCGTTTTCACGTCCATATGTACCATTACGTAAGTCAGGACGTACTTTTGTAAACGCTAATGAGTGCGCAGGAGTATCGATTTCTGGAACGATGTTAACTCCCATTTTACGAGATGTTTGGATGAAGTCACGGAATTCATCTTTTGTATAGAATACGTCTTTAGCTGTTAAGTCAGCTTTGTTAAGACCATTGTTTCCACCTTCTTTTACATCTGATTCAAGACGGAATGCAGCATATGCACTCATTGGATCAGCACCATCTCTAGAATATTCTTCTAGGAAGATGTAGTTGTCATTTAAGTGGATTTGGAAGTCATTCATTTTGTACCAAGCCATTTGTTTAGCCATTTGTTGTAAGTAATCCATTGTGAATGTTTTACGTCCAACGTCAAGGATGATACCACGCACACGATATAATGGGTAGTCACGAGTATATCCCATACGAATTGTGTGGTTTTCTTCGTCTTCCATCATTGCTTGAAGGATTGTACGAGTTGACCAGTAAGCACCTGTTGCATGGTCTGCAGTAATTGAAATTCGGTTAGCTACAGTACTATTTGAACCGTTGTCTCCAATGTACATGTAGTATCCTTCTTCACCTAATCCAGTAAGTCCAGAGTTTTCTGGGTTTTTCACAATGTAAATTTTGTTGTTTTCTGGTACTTCGGTTAAGCTTAATTCAGGGTTGTATGATACAGCTAATTCATATCCATACATTTCTTTCATTTCACGTGCAAGTTCAGTTGCAGCGAATTCAAAGATAGAGTGGTTATAAACGATTTCTGTCATTTCTGAAGGATATACTACACCTTTAAGTCCTGCCCATTCAGCTAATTCAGGAAGAACTTCTAATGGTGCGTTTGCATCATCAGCTACATAATCATCCATCATTCCAGGAACTGTAACTGCAACTTCTTTGAATGCATAATCTTTAGGATTTGTTTTGCTAGTAAGTTTAAATGAAACATTAACTGTTTTAGAAATAATTGGTCTGTGGATATTTAAATCTGCATCAATTACTTGTTCTAAGTCTGTTCCATTGTATTTTACTTCATATCCAGGAATTTCAGGAATGTTTACAGTAAGTTCTCTATCTCCAGCTTCTGGAGTTTCAACAGTAATTTGGTTTTTTAAATCTTCAATACTTACTGGAGGTAATGTTTCATATACCTCAAATTCATAAATTGATACAGTTGGCCATTCAACTCCACCATCTGGATCTTCACGAGTTAATCCGTCAATGTACACACGTACATAACGTCCCTCAGTTCCTTCAGGAAGGTAAATTGTATCAGTTGTAGATGATGGACGTCCATCAATCACTTTCGCATTTGTCCAATCGCTTTCTGCCATTGGGTTAGATAGCGTATCAGCTACCTGAATTTTGTAGCTAGTAGCTTTACGGTTTTCCCAGTATAAACGAACTGTTCCAACACTTTTTTTAGCTCCTAAGTCTACATAAAGCCAGTGTGAACCTGTACCTTCAGCACAACTCCAACGAGAAGTACGATCTGAAGTATCTCCATCAAATGCTTTACTAGCATTTAAACTAGATGCTTCAATACTGTCAGCCACAGCTGTTTTTCCTAACGCGATGTTTGTAGATTCTGCTGATAAGTTAATTGCAGAAAGCGTTAAAGATGAAACAACCATAGCTACTGCTAAAACGCAGCGTAACATTTTTTTCATCATAAAAAATATTCTCCTTTCCAGACTACATTTTCCTGATTATTCATTTTTATATTCCGTGACAAAGATAAAAAGACACAAAAAAAATGCAATCCCTTACAACATAAATTATAACATGAAATCGTTTCCATTTCATTAAATATTTTGACTTAAAACTTTATTATTATATTTTCTTTCGTGTCTTTAAATCAAACTTTTTTACATTATACAATTAGCTTTGATATCTAAAAATACTAATATTTTATGCATAAAACTTTATATTATTTTTTAATTTCAAATTACATATTACATTTAAACAATAATTATGTTAAACTATAGATGGCTTTATTTTATTCTTTAAAACCTCCTTATGTTTCTGTGGTATTGCTATACCACAGAACTGTAAGGAGGTTTTTTCGTTTTATATACAAAAAAACGCATGTTTCCATGCGTTTTATTCTTTATTCTTGTGGTGCTTCTTGCTTATCTTTTACCCATCCACGACAAGAAATATAGTATTTCTTACCTTCAAAGCTAATATCATTTACTTTTTCACTTAAAGTTGTTTCAATCTCACCAATTGTTCCTACTTTAATTTTACCTTTTTCTACATAGTATTTTTTTCCTAATGCTTCTACTACACCAGTATAATCTTGTGATGGTAAAGGTAATACATATGGTTGTAAAACATAGAATAATTTATCTACTCTTTCGACAAGCTCAAACGCAATGACATTAAACTCTTCCATATAGTAATCTAACATATTGAATGTATAACGACTTTTTGGTGAATCACTTACAAAGTATACATCTTTTTCAAGCATTGTTTTGGAATTTAATTCACTACGTCCTGTTAATCCTAATTGTTTATAGAACATTGGTGTATATGTATAACTTGTTCCATAGTTAAAGACATTTTTTAATGCCCCTTTTTCATAAGTAATAAATGGATCACGAATAGATACAAAGTCAATACCATATACATAAAGGTTTTCAGGGCGATAGATTGCATATTCTTCTAAACGACGATTAATTGTTTGTTGTTTACGAATGTAGTTTAAAGTTTTATAGTTGATTGTTCCTTCATAACCAGAAACACTTCCTAATAAACATGGTAAAATACATGCAATTGCATATGGATGAAGCTCTTTCACATTTTGATATGCCGCAACCTTACTTGCAAATACAAGAGCCAGTTGTGTTAATAC
>JAXJYR010000047.1:0-6041 GCA_036306885.1 Longicatena sp. | reverse complement strand
ATCGTAGTTGTATCACCAGACCACGGTGGAACAGTACGTGCTCGTAAACTAGCGGAAATGTTACACGCACCACTTGCAATTATCGACAAACGTCGTCCAAAACCAAACGTAGCAGAAGCTATGAACATTCTTGGAGATGTTGAAGGTAAAGTTGCAGTTGTAATCGATGACATGGTAGATACAGCAGGTACATTATGTGCAGGTATCAACATGTTATATGACAAAGGAGCTACTGAAGTTTACGCAGCTTGTGTACACGGTGTATTAAGTGGACCAGCTATGGAACGTTTACGTAACTCTAAATTATCTGGATTCGTTTGTACAAACACAATCGAACAAAAAGACAAAGCTGCAACATATGACAAAATGACAGTTCTTTCTGTAGGACCAATCTTAGCAGACTGTATCCGTGCAATCGAAGAAGACCGTCCATTAAGTGATGTAGTAGCTGAATACGTAGGAAACTAATTATAAGACAAGTAAAAAACAATGATTTTCATGCACAATGAAATTCATTGTTTTTTTATGAACGAAATGCAATGAAAACACTAAAAACATAAGAATCGTTAGAAAAAGTTATACATTTAATCTTTAGAAATTAGTGATATAATGATAAAAGAAAAAAATTCATAATATGGAAATGATTCTACAATATTGAATGAAAGGAGTTGGATGAATGAATAAAACGTTATGGAACAAAGGGTTTACACTTATTACATTGTCCACCATTATATCAGCGATTGGACATGAAGCGATGACTTTTGTAGTCTCTTTATTAGTTTTTGATCAAACACAATCATCTTTTTTATCATCTTTAATTTTTGTAACTGCTGTATTTCCTGATATTTTTATTTCTTTATTTGCTGCACCGATTGTTGATAAACGTAATCAAAAATATTGTACCATCTTAATGGATGCTTTATTGAGTTTGGTATATGTAGGTATGGGAATCTTTGTAACGATGTATAAGTTTGAATATCTGATGTACATCTTGTTTGTTTTTGTAGTTGCTAGTTTGTCAATTATTTATCGACTGGCATATGGTGCCTGGTATCCAGATTTGATTCCGGTAGGTTATGAACAAAAAGGATATGCAGTCAGTGGTTTAATTTATCCAACGGTAATTATTGTAATGGCACCTATTAGTGCTTATTTATATACGTTCTTACCAATGCAATATTTATATTATATGGTTGCGTTTTTCACTGTACTATCCTTAATTTGTAAAATATTTATTCCTTATGTTGCCAAAGTATCTACAAGTAAATTTATTTGGAGTGAATATGTACAAGATTTAAAAGATGGATTCCATTATATGAAAAAAGAAAAAGGAATTCGAAACATTAGTTTATATATGTCTATCACTGGTACGAATGGTGAAGGAGTCAATTTACTAACGCAAGCACATTATCAAACTCATCCATTATTATCCGTAACGATGCTTGCGAGTTTAAAAAGTGCCGAAATGATTGGAAGATTCTTTGGAGGAATGTTTCAATACTTCAAAGAAATACCCGTAAAACAACGCTTCTTATATACTAAAATTGTATATGCGACTTATAATATATCGGATGGAATTTTATTATTTCTTCCATATCCATTCGCTTTAGTCAATCGTTTTATTTGTGGGGCATTAGGAAATGTATCGGCAACGATTCGTGAAAGTGCTACTCAAATATATATTAATCCTAATATGCGTGCTAGAGTAAATGGTTTCTTTAATGTCATTTTTGCCTTATTTTCAACCATTGGTAATGCTTTGATTGGTCTATTAGGAGAAGTTATGCCTTATCCTTGGGCATGTGCATTACTTGCGTGTATTTCAATGACATTCTTTATTTTATTGATAGTTCGAAACGGCGAAGATAAGCGTAAAGTATATGAGGCTACAAGAACAAATGCGACATAATCATCGAGTAGTAAAATCTACTCGATTTTATTTTGCGTAAAAATGTGTAAAACACAAAAACAAGGAGTTGAAATTTTCAACTCCTTGTTTGGTTATGTATGAATTTGTTTGAAGATTTTAGTTAGAGGTGTAATTAGAATCGATACACATAGATTAGAGATACCATGAACAATGTCCCAAGGTAATCCTGCGATAATCCAAGTAATCATTCCTTTAAAACTAAGACCAAATAATAGTGCTTGTGCAGGAGCATATAAGGTCCCATATAAAAATCCATGTAATCCACATAAAATGGTACAAATGATTTGGGTTTTTACTTGCGAATAATGGGTAGGTATTAACATGACACATCCCCATAAAATAGTCCATAAGTATAGATGTGGTAATACCCATAAAGAAAAGCCATTAAATAACGCTAAGATAAAAACATAAATATAAATGGGATATAGGGCTTTTTTACGAAAGTGTAAAGTATACGCAATCGTAAAAGTAGCAAGTAAATGGACATTAGGTAAAAACTCTAATAATACCTTAGATGTATACATTAAAGTTCCTAACATTGAAAACAAGCACAGTTCTTTAACCGATAACTTCATTATTTTTCAACTTTGAATGCATATGAAGCATTTGTGTCGATTTCAGTCGTGTCGACCCCTGACATCGCATATTCGCCATTAACATAGAAAGCCCAATAGGTTTGGTCCTTATCGAAGTCAGCTTCGATACCATTTACTTTTTTAACGAATAATCCATATTCGCTTGGTTCACCTTCGATTAATCCAAGCTCTAATAAAGCTTCTCCTACAGTTGATTTGTCAGTATGAATTTCAAATAGTGTTGTGGTTCCTTCTGAATCAGTGACATCAAAGTTAAAGATGGTTTCTCCTTCACCTTTGATAATACGATCCGTTGTTTGGTGATTTTCAGTTGATGGTATTTGATTACCACAACCACTTACAGTTAGTGCCATGACCGCAACAAGCACTGCGCAAAGAAAGCTTTTACAAAGTTTTGTTAAGAATTTTGTTTGCATTGTATTTCCTCCTATCAATTCTTATTTACGTATTACTAGCGCTCGTAGTATTGATACGTCTTTTTTGGTTCAAATATTCCGGCTTTATGCATAATAAACGTCTTCTCGAATGTCTTCAATGACTTGTCCCATTTGCGGTATAGGTAGTTTATTACATTGTGCATATTACGGCGACGGGCTCGCACAGGCTTCTCACCTGTTTCCTTGAACTGATAGTATTATAGCATATTTGTAAATAATTGGTGTGTATATTCATACCTTGTGATAGAAATACTACAAATAAGAGGTGGGTTTATGAAAACAAAAATATCATTAATCTTATGTGCGATGTTATCTATGTTTATCTTGTTTCCAAGTGCTGAAAGTAAAAGTGTAATGAAAAATAATCATGATAAAGTAATGTATCTAACCTTTGATGATGGTCCAAGTCAAAATACTGAAAAGATATTAAATATTTTAGACCAATATCATATCAAAGCTACCTTCTTTGTGACGGCGGAACATCCTGGTTATCTGGATATGATTCAAGAAGCGCATAAAAGAGGACATATGATTGGAGTGCATACGTATAGTCATGATTATGCACAAATCTATCAAAGTAGTGATGCATATTTTAAAGATTTAGAAATGATGAACGATGTAATTGAAAGTCAAATAGGACATCGTGTAAAAATTATGCGTTTCCCTGGTGGTTCTAGTAATACGATATCCAAAAAATATCAAAATGGGATTATGAGTCAATTAACTAAAGAAGCATTACAAAAAGGCTATCAATACTTTGACTGGAATGCATCAAATGGAGATGGAAACTCTTATTTTGATAAAGAAACTTTAATTGAAACAGGAAAGCGTGAAGTGGAAGGTAAAAATAGAGTGATGATGTTAATGCATGATGCAGGGAATAATACCGCCACTTTAGAGGCATTGCCAACTTTATTATCTTATTATCAGGATTTGGGTTTTGAGTTTAAAGTAATAGAAGAAGAATGTGAAGTTTTTCATCATAAAGTCGCAAACTAGGTGTAGAAATACACCTTTTTTTTACAAATAGACATTCTAATGATATAATACACATATTGAAAAGAAGGTGAAACTGATGTTGTTTGATACAATTGCCGCAATCTCGACAGCTGCCGTAGATGGAGCAATTTCCATTATTCGTTTAAGTGGAAGTGAAGCGATTGATATTGTGAACCAAATGGTACGTGGAGATTTACATCAACAAAAAAGTCATACGATTTCTTATCGTTTTTTAATTGATCCTGTTACCAAGGAAGAAATAGATGAAGTCTTAATTTCAGTATTTAAAGCTCCTAAAACATATACATGTGAAGATGTTGTCGAGTTAAACTGTCATGGTGGACGTTTTCTTACCAAACGTATTTTAGAAATTGTCTTATCGTTAGGGGCAAGACTTGCTCGTCCTGGAGAATTTACGCAACGTGCTTATTTAAATGGACGTATTGATTTAACGCAGGCTGAAGCGGTGAATGATATTATTTCATCGCAATCGATGGAAAGTGCTAAATTAGCGGTCAAAGGAGTGAAGGGAAGTGTAAAAACTTTATTAAACCCTTTGATTGATTCTTTATTAGATATTATTGCCAATATTGAAGTGAATATTGATTATCCTGAATATGATGATGTCGAACAATTAACCAATGAAACGATTTTACCTAAGATTGAAAAATGGTTGGTTGATATTGATGATATTTTAAAACGTGCAAACTCTACGATGCTAGTGAAGGAAGGAATCAAAACCGTTATTATTGGAAAACCTAATGTTGGGAAAAGTTCTTTATTAAATGCATTGTTGGAAGAAGAAAAAGCGATTGTTTCGGATGTGGCAGGGACAACTCGTGATATTGTGGAAGGTCGTATTCAATTAGATGGATTTGCCTTACATTTAATTGATACAGCTGGACTACATGAAAGTGATGATATCGTTGAAAAAATTGGGATGGAACGTTCTTTAAAAGCTTTAGAGGATGCCCAATTAGTCATCTTTATGCTAGATGCATCGACAACTCGTGATGAGGATGAACAAGCGTTGCTAGAACAAACTAAAGATCATACCCGTATTGTGGTATATAACAAAGTGGATTTATGTGAGGTAGAGGATGGTATTGCGATTAGTGCCAAAGATGGAAAAATTCAACCATTATTAGATGAAATTCATCGTCTATTTGATAATAAGCTTGTCCAAATGCAGCCTAGCTTAGCAAACGAACGTCAAATCTCATTGATGAAAAAAGCTTATTTGGCGATGTTACATGCTAAAGAAGCATTAGAATTTGGTATGGAATTAGATATTGTTGCGATTGATATTCAAAATGCATATACATCATTAAAAGAAATTTTAGGAGAAGTACATCGTGAAGATTTATTAGATGCTTTATTCTCAAATTTCTGCTTAGGAAAGTAGGTACTTATGACATATTATTTAACTGACACCCATTGTCATATTACATGTGATCGTCTTTATCAACGTATTGATGAAATTATGGTAAATGCTCAAGCTGCCAATATCAAACGCTTGATTGTGTTTTGTTGTAGCTTTGAAGAATATGAACGAGCGAAACAATTAAAAGCAAAATATGCTAATATTTTAATTGCGTTTGGATTTCATCCAAGCGAATTATATGACTTTAAAGAAGCAGATTATGCAACCTTCGAACAAGAATTAGCATCAGGAACAATTGATATTTTAGGTGAAATAGGATTAGATTATCATTGGGATACCGTAACCAAGGAAGATCAGATTACTGCATTACATCGCCAACTACAATTAGCGAAAAAATATGATTTACCAATCAGTATTCATATGCGCGATGCTACCAAAGATTGTATGGATATCTTAGCGCAATATGCTCCACTTAAAGGAATCATGCATTGTTTCTCAGGAAGTGTAGAAACAGCGAAAGAAGCGGTGAAATTAGGTTTATTGATTTCGTTCGCAGGACCACTAACCTTTAAAAACTCACGTCAAAGTGTCGAAGTAGCCCAAACAATTGAAGTAAATAAATTATTAGTAGAAACAGATTGTCCTTATTTAACCCCTCATCCATATCGAGGTAAAGAAAATGAACCAATGTATGT
>JAXJYR010000046.1:0-6319 GCA_036306885.1 Longicatena sp. | reverse complement strand
TACTAGTGCCTTTGAAATATCAATTACGAATAGAAATGATGATTACAGTATTATTTATTTATTTTTTGTACAAATTGTACGAAATCTTATATTCTTATCTGAAGTTGTAAAAATGAGATGTTAAGGAAACATCGCATTTTTTGAAACGCAGATAAAAAGAACGCTAGTAACAATAGTAGTTTTTATATAGTGTTAATGGTTGTTTATAGTGGTGGGTGGAGTTGTAAGCGGATATAAGTTTCATGCACTTTTTTTATATTTCTTCTTGAAATATATAGCTTGTGATGATTTAAAAGTGTAATTTGATCTTTATTTATTGCTTTGATATAAAAGAAATTTACGATTTCAGAGCGATTAATAGAGATAAAAAAATTTGGTAATTGTTTGTTTAAGTTCGCAAGAGAATCGTTATAAGATAATGGATTCATTCTATTTTTAACATATACTTCACATTTGTTTAAACTTTTAGATATATAAATAATATGTTTAAATGAAATCTCAATTCCTTTTTGTTGATAGCGACAAATAAGTCCACGTGCATCAGATAAAAGAGAAATAAAAGCTTTAAATTGATCATCGGAATAGACGTTATAAGTATTTAATTGTAATGTGTTTGAAACGATAATGATATGTTTCTTATCTACAAATGTATTTAAGTAGGATAGTATTTCAGCATTTGGTTCTTTTACAATAACATATTGAAAGTTTTGCTGAGGTAATCCATTTGGATGAATCATACGTATATCTATTTTGGTAACATTAGAAAATATCATTTCCAATAATTGATTACTATATTCATTATATATGATTGCAATTGTCATGTGATCACCTTCTTTTTTATATATATTAATAAAAAGAGATTATATTGTCTATGATTCAAACGAAGAAAAAATGCCGTTATTTTGCGAAATTTTCATTATTTTTTCTGGTTAGAAGTAAAAAAATAGATGAAATATTAAAAATAGGAAAGATTTACTTTATTTTTATATGAATAAAGATATTAGTTTATAAGCTTATTCAAATATATATTTACGTTTTCAAATATTTCTAGAAATTTCACGTTATTTTTTGTGTTTGATTTAAAAAAATGCGATGATAATTGGTTGTATTTAATGATAAATGGGTAAATGTTGTTGAAAAAGAGGTGCTATGATAATGTTAAGAGGTGCATAAAGATGATGATTTGTTTGAAGAATATAAATAAGACATTTACGACGAAATATCATGAAGTAAAGGCAGTAGTAGATGTTGACTTGGAAATAAAAAAAGGAGAGTTTGTCGCCATTACTGGTACGAGTGGTTGTGGTAAAACGACGTTGTTAAATATTATCGGAATGCAAGATACTGCAGATAGTGGTCTGATATATATAAATGGAAGTGATATATCAACCTTAAAGGCGAAAGAAAAACACTCTTTTCAACACACTAACATCGCAATGATTTTTCAGTTCTTTAATTTGATTGATGTATTGACAATGAAAGAGAATATTCTTTTACCATTGAAATTAAGAAAAAAACAAATAGATGAGAACAAACTAAATACTTATGTAAAGCGTTTAGGTCTAGAAGAACATTTAAATCATTTTCCAAGTGAATGTTCTGGTGGACAACAACAAAGAGTGGCATTGATTAGAGCATTGATGAATGAAGTACCAATTATCTTGGCAGATGAGCCGACAGGAAATCTTGATAGAGAAAATGCGAAAGAAGTAATAGAAATATTGAAACAAATTAACTTAGAAGACAATGTAACAATAGTAATGGTAACGCATGATCATGAATTAGCAATGATGGCAGATAAACAGATTGTAATGAAAGATGGTCGAATTATAAATGGAAAATAATGGTTTCTTCTATACAAACTTGAAAATTCATATGTTATAATAAATGTGTTAGAAACATTTAAGGAGGCCATTTATGAAAATTCTAGTAACAGGGGGAACTGGTTTTATCGGAAGTCATACAGTTGTTGAACTTTTAGATGCTGGTTTCGAAGTAGTCATCATTGACAACCTATACAATTCACAAGCAGACGTTATTGACAAAATTAAAGAAATCACTGGAAAAGATGTAGCGTTCTATGAAAACGATTGTTGCGATGAAGCAGCTTTAGAAAAAATCTTCAGTGAACACAAAATTGATGCTGCAATTCACTTTGCAGGATACAAAGCAGTAGGTGAATCTGTAAAAAAACCTATCATGTATTATGAAAACAACATTATGTCTACATTAGCTTTATGCAAAGTAATGGCAAAACACAACTGTAAACGTTTAGTATTCTCTAGTAGTGCAACTGTTTATGGAAACCCTAAATCAGTACCTATTTTTGAAAACTTCCCATTAGGACCAACTACAAACCCTTATGGAACAACTAAATTATACATTGAACAAATTTTACGTGACTTACACGTAGCAGATAACGAATGGAACATCGCATTACTTCGTTACTTCAACCCAATCGGAGCTCACAAAAGTGGTTTAATTGGAGAAAGTCCAAACGACATTCCTAACAACTTAATGCCATATATCGTAAAAGTAGCAAACAAAGAACTTCCTTACTTACATGTATATGGAAATGACTACGATACACCAGATGGAACAGGTGTTCGTGACTACATTCACGTTGTTGACTTAGCAAAAGGACACGTAAATGCGGTTAAAAAAGTCCAAGAAAACATCGGTGTTGATGCTTACAACTTAGGAACTGGAATTGGTTACTCAGTATTAGATGTAAGAAGCACATTCGCACGTGTAAACAACATTGAAGTACCATTTGAAATTGACCCACGTCGTCCAGGTGACATCGCTACATGTTATGCAGACACTACAAAAGCTTTCGAAGAATTAGGATGGAAAGCTGAAAAAGGTCTTGAAGAAATGTGTGCAGACGCATGGAACTACATTACAAGTAAAAAATAATAATTTATAAGGTGTGTTTTGAATAGCACACCTTTTTTTTCGTATGTAGGAATGGGTGATAGTATGGAATGTTTACGTTGCGGAAATAAAGATGAAAATTATTTTTATGAAGACCAACAAGGTATTTATTGTCGAAAATGTATTATGTTTGGACGCATGGATATTGGAAAACCCGTTCCTAAAACAATAGTGAAAAAGAAGGTGATTCCTTGCGATTATCATTTAAATTATCCTTTGACCTATAAACAAAAACGAGCAGTACAAGCAATAATGTATTATTTGAAAAATCATCAAGATGTTTTGGTTTATGCAGCATGTGGCGCTGGTAAAACCGAACTTACGATGGAAGCCATCAAATCATATTTGAACCAAGGGAAGAAGGTTGGCTTTGCGATTGCAAGAAGGCAAGTCGTGCTAGAAATCGCCCAACGTATGCAAGAAGCTTTTCCAATGTTGAAGGTTGTCGCAGTATGTGAAGGGCATACGCATGTGAGCGATGGCGATTTGATTGTCTGTACCATGCATCAACTCTATCGCTATCATGGCTGGTTTGATTTACTGGTCATGGATGAGGTTGATGCCTTCCCATATCGCGGCAATGAAATCTTAGCGCGCATCGCGGCGTATGCTTGTGTTGGCGAGAAGTTGTTGCTGAGCGCAACACCAGATGAAGAAATGAAAAAGCTCGTCCAACACGGGAAGCTGATGATGGTAGAACTATTTTCTAGACCACATGGATATCCATTGATTGTACCTAGTGTTCGACAGCTTCCCAAGGCGTTTCAATTTATTTATTTGATTTATTTTTTATCTCATCAACGAAAAAGAAAGATTCAAACTTTAGTATTTGTACCTACCATTACCTTAGCGAATCAATTACATATGGGTTTGAAATGGTTGTTTAAAAGTGCAGTATTTACATCACATACCATCAATAAAGATGAATTAATTGATTTATTTCATCAAAAGAAATATGAGTGTTTATTCGCTACGACAGTATTAGAGAGAGGGATTACGATTAAAGGAATTGATATTCTTATCCTACAAGCAGATCATCCCGTTTTTAATGAAGCAAGTTTAATTCAAATGATTGGTCGTGTAGGTAGAAAAAAGGAACAGCCTACCGGAAAAGGGGTATTTTTATGTGGAAGAAAAAGTCAAGATATATTAAACTGTGTCAAAGCGATTCAAAAAATGAACGAAAGTATTTAAATCGTTGTCGTTATTGTATGGAAGATCTTTCTCGACAAGAAGATTTTATCCACTATTTAAGTAAAGAATCCTTATTGTGTGGAAAATGTCGGAACCAATTAAAACCACTATTTCAATATTACCAAATTCAAGAAATGAAGGTATTTGCCTTTTATGAATACAATCGCTTTTTAGAAGGAATGCTTTTTCAATATAAAGAAGGACGTGACACAGCATTAAAGGATGTCTTCTTTTTTGATATTAGAGAATATATCGAAAAGCACTATAAAGGTTCTACCATTGTGTTAATGCCTTCCTCTATGCAGAAAACACAAGAACGAGGCTTTTATGCGATGGAAGAAATGTGTCGTCAAATAAACCTAAAGAAAATCAGTCCTTTTTTTAAAATAAAAGATATCAAACAAGCCAAACAACGTATCGAAGAACGCCAGAAAGTTGATGATAATATGGTGTTAAATCCAGAAGTCCCAATTCCTAATACACCCTTATTATTACTTGATGATGTGATGACAAGTGGAGCGACAATGCATCGTGCCTATACCTTATTAAAAGGACATCGCCAATCGATTCATATATGTGTACTCGCAATACATGATTTATTATTATGTCACCACATCAAAAAGTGTCGAAAGTTGCGATGGAAAAAACTTGCGAAATAAAATAAGAATGACTATACTGTTAGTCAAGAAGGTGATGGTTTTTTATTAAGAGTTAAGAATAAAAATATTTTTTTAGCATAAATTAGAAAAGAAAGGTATGGTATATGTATGCAAGGAAAAGTTAAAATGTTTAATCAAGAAAAAGGATATGGATTTATCACATTAGAAGATGGTAAAGACGTCTTTTTCCACTATTCACAATTAATGATGGAAGGTTTTAAAACAATTGAAAGTGATGCCTTAGTTGAATTTGATTGTGTTGAAACAGAACGTGGAATCCAAGCACACCGCATTGTGAAAATGTAATAATGTGTGAAATGACAGGGGATTCCCTGTTTTTTTATTTGTTTATAGATAGTTTACACATTTTATGGTATGATATATGAAGAATGTTTATATAACAAAGACTAAAAACGGATTTGGAGGTTATTATATGGCCGGATTTTTAGAAAGATTATTTAGTGGAGAAAAGAAAATTCTACACAAATTAGAGAAAACTGCAGATGCGGTAATGGCGCTTGCAGAAGATATGAAAGCTTTAAGTGATGAAGAGTTAAAAGCAAAGACAACAGAGTTCAAAGAACGTTATGCCAAAGGGGAAACTTTAGACGATTTAATGGTAGAAGCATTTGCGGTTTCTCGTGAAGCTGCACGTCGTGTAATTGGTGAATACCCATATAAAGTACAAATTATGGGTGCTGCCGCTATGCAAGGTGGAGATATTGCCGAAATGAGAACAGGGGAAGGGAAAACGCTGACTTCGACAATGGCAATCTACTTAAATGCCTTAGCTGGTAAAGGGGTACACGTTGTAACAGTCAACGAATACCTTGCAGGACGTGACGCGGAATGGATGGGACAAATCTATCAATTCTTAGGATTAAGCGTAGCTGCCAACATGCGTGCTTTACCTGCCTTTGAAAAACGTAATGCCTACAACTGTGACATTACCTATACAACAAACTCAGAATTAGGATTTGACTACTTACGTGATAACATGGTAACACGTAAAGAAGATCGTGTAATGCGTGGATTACACGTGGCTATCGTCGATGAGGTTGACTCAATCTTAATTGACGAATCACGTACACCATTGATTATTAGTGGTGGTAAGAAAAAAACGGCGAACCTTTACTTACAAGCCGACTTATTTGCGAAACGTTGTAAAGGTGATGACTATGAAATTGATGAAAAAACACGTCAAATTATGTTAACGGAAAAAGGGGTAGCAAGTGCTGAACGTTACTTCCGCTTAAAAAACTTATATGATATTGAGCACACTCAATTAGTTCACCACATTCAACAAGCATTAAAAGCAAACTACATCATGAAAAATGAAGTAGAATATGTGGTACAAGATAACGAAATTGTGATTGTCGATACATTTACAGGACGTACAATGCCAGGTCGTGCCTACAGTGATGGATTACACCAAGCAATTGAAGCGAAAGAAGGAGTTCCTATTAAAGAAGAAACTTCAACTATGGCTACAATTACTTACCAAAACTTCTTCCGTATGTATGATAAAC
>JAXJYR010000045.1:0-8584 GCA_036306885.1 Longicatena sp. | reverse complement strand
TGGTGGAACATACCGTTTAATGAAACGTACTGCATCAAATACAGTTACAAGTACTGGATTAAAAGCTGGTAAAACATATTCTTATAAAGTAAGAGGATTTTATCTAGTAAATGGTGAAAAAGTATATACAGACTTCTCTAATGAAGTAAGCTACACTGTACAATAACAAAATGAACCAGCGATTCAGTTCGCTGGTTTTTTGTGTCTATTTGTTGATTATATTTTTTAGAATGAAATTAAAAGATTATTTTAATTCACAAGCAAACGTAACGTAAATAATAATGGCTGAACCTCTTATGCAAGTACTTGCGAAGGAGGTGAAGGCAATGCACAAAAGAGTGGTTCAGTTTCTAATGGACCTTCTATTTTGTATGTGTACATACCTATTAAATCGTTTGATTGATTGGATTTACCATACAATTTGTGAAGCTCTAAAAAAACGACGGAAATAGTTTCGTCAGTGTGTAAACACACAAAAACCAGCGAAAGGGACTCGCTGGTTTTTGTAATGCACAATTGAGTAGTTCATGCATGTTTATTATAAGAAAAAAAACTTGTAATGTCAATATAAGTACATATATACAAAGTAGATGATACTATTCATTATATCAATTGCTTTTTCTATTTATAAACAGTTATAATGAATAAAAAGAAAGGAGCAGAGTTATGAAAAAATTAATATGTATTATAACTTCGTTTTTAATGAGTATCAGTATGATGAATATTCCAGTGAATGTTGTAGAGAGTAAAGGTGCATCCATCAATGATCAATTAGAATTATGGTATGATGAAGAAGCAAATATTAACACAGCAGAAACGAATAATGGGGATTGGATGAAAGAAAGTTTACCACTTGGAAATGGGGATTTGGGAAACTTAATTTTTGGTGGTGTAGCGAAAGAACGGATCCACTTTAATGAAAAAACCTTATGGACAGGAGGACCTTCTTCTTCACGACCTAATTATCAATTTGGAAATAAAGCGACAGCTTATACAGCTACCGAAATTGAAGCATATCGCCAATTATTAGATAATAAAACATCTGCAGTTTTTCCAGACTTCAATGGAGTAGGAATGAGCTATCCGATTCGTTTTGCAGGGGAATCCAATTTAAACAAAGGTTCTTATCAAGACTTTGGAGATTTATGGTTAGACTTTAATGAAATGAATCTTAGTTATAGTAATGTATCAAATTATCGACGTTCGTTATCCTTAGCTGACGGAATAGCCTATACAAGCTTTCATAAATGAGAAGTGAACTATCAGCGTGAGCATTTTGTCAGTGCCCCTAATGATATAATGGTTACTTATTTGACAGCTGAAAATGGTAAGATGAATTTTTATGCTGGTATCGAATTAAATAATAACAATTTATCAGGTACCATTACTTATCATGAAGCAACACATTCCCAAATGATCAGTGGTAGTGTAAATGATAATGGATTAAAATTTTATAGTGAAATGCGTATTTATACGGATGGACAAACTCAATATGATACTTCAAGAAGACAATATCATATCACCAATGCTAGTAAAGTGATGATTGCGATGGGGGCAGAAACAAATTATTTAAATGATTATCCAACCTATCGAGATGTAAATAAAGATTTAGTTAAAGAAGTACAAGCTAAACTAAATAACCTTTCATTAAATAGCTATACTTCTTTAAAAGAAGCACATTTAGATGATTATCAATCATTATTTCATCGCGTAGAATTAGATTTAAATAGCTATGAAGATATTCCTACAGATGAATTAGTAAAACGATACCGTAATAAATTTGATTCTCCATATTTAGAAGTATTAGCATATCAATATGGACGTTACTTATCGATTGCCGGTTCTCGTGGGGCACTACCTAGCAATTTAGTTGGGCTATGGACGATTGGAGATTCGGCATGGACAGGAGATTATCATTTTAATGTGAATGTGCAGATGAATTATTGGCCAATCTATACTGCAAACTTAGCTGAAATTGGGGAAACGATGGTGGCATATATGGAAAGCTTGCGTGAACCAGGACGTTTAACGGCTGAGCGTGTTCACGGTATTGAAAATGCGACAAGCCTTCATAATGGATTTACAGTGCATACCGAAAATAATCCATTTGGAATGACTGCGCCAAGTAATTCCCAAGAATATGGATGGAATCCAACTGGTGCAGCTTGGGCGATTCAAAACTTATGGGCTCATTATGAATATACGCAAGATGAAACTTATTTAAAAGAAGTCATTTATCCAATTATCAAAGAAGCTACACTTTTCTGGGATAATTATTTATGGGAATCTAGTTATCAAAAAATCGATGATGAAAACTCACCATATGATGGTCAAAATCGTTTGGTTGTAGCACCTAGTTTTTCAGCGGAACAAGGTCCAACCGTCAATGGTTCTACTTATGATCAATCATTAGTTTGGGAATTATATAAAGAAGCTATTGCGGCAGGAACTATTGTGGGAGAAGATCAAAAACTTTTAGACGCATGGCAAGAGCGTATGAATCGTTTAGATCCAATCAATTTAAATGCGACAGGTGGAATTAAAGAATGGTATGAAGAAACACGGGTGGGATTAGTGAATGGTCATCATAAAGCATTTGCCCAAGCAGGAAATTTAGCAGAAGTGCAAGTACCAAATAGTGGCTGGAATATTGGACATCCTGGAGAACATCGTCATGCATCGCATTTAGTTGGATTATATCCAGGGACTTTAATTCAAGAAAGTGATGAAGCGGTATTTAACGCAGCGATTGTGTCATTAACAGAACGTGATGTTTATTCGACAGGATGGTCAAAAGCGAATAAAGTTAACTTATGGGCACGTGCCAAAGATGGAGAGAAAGCGCACCAAGTATTGAAAAACCTAATTGGTGGAAATGCGAGTGGACTACAATATAACTTGTTTGACTCACATGGTTCTCAAGGTGGCGATACAATGATGACAGGTGGAAATGCAGTATGGCAAATTGATGGAAACTTTGGACTATCTGCAGGAGTCAATGAAATGTTACTTCAATCACACCAAGGATTTGTAGAATTTTTACCAGCTTTACCATCAGAATGGACAAGTGGTCACGTGAATGGATTAAAAGCACGTGGAAACTTCACAATCAATCAAAATTGGGCACACGGCTTTGGATTTCAATTTGAAGTTATCAATGATAATACAGAAGCGAAAGAATTTATCGCAAAATATCCAAGTATTGAAAAAGCTAAAGTATTATGCGATGGACAGGTAGTTTCATTTACTGTCGTTCAAGAGAATCAAATAAGCTTTATGACCCAACCAAATAAAGTTTATACCATTGATTTAAGCGATCAATATGTTGAAAATTTAGTAGAACGTGCAAAAGAATATAAACAAGAAGACTATACTCAAACATCGCACTATCAATTACGTAAAGCATTAAACGCATTACTACAAGCACAAGAAAACGGAAGTGTGGATGAAAATGTGCTTTCAAGTGTTGAAGTCGCAATGACAAATTTAAAGACACGTAAAAGTGAAACTATAATTTCACTTGGAGAAATGAATAAACCAGCAGATTGGTATACCTCTGATATGAATGGATATTATTGTATTAGTAATACGGGCTCATCGCTTACTCAAACCTTTAATGGAAATGGTGTGAGTTTTCTATCGGTAAAAGGAAATGATCATGGGATCATGAGAATTGAAATCTTTGATGAAAACAATCAATCGGTCTATGTACATGATTATGATTTATATGCGAGCTCACGTATGGATATTACAGAAACGATTCAACTTGAGAAAGTGGGAACTTATCGTATGGAAGTGTCATATGCGGGAAGAAATGCAAGTTCAAGAAATGGTTGGATTGAAATTGGTCCACTAACGGTTTATAGTGAACATTTAGAAACGGTAGATTATACTGCCTTAAATGCAGCAATTAAAAAAGCAGATTGGTATAAAGGGCAAGAATTAGGAGAACAAAGTGCTAAACAATTAGCGGCTTTTTACCCGAAGGCAATCGCTTTAAAGACTGACCCAACCCAAACTTGTACCTTGGAATGTGATGATGTGGCAAATGAATTATTAGCACTATGCAATCAACTTGTATATAAAGCAAGTGCGGTAACGAACTTACAAGCACAAGCGATAAATTATAAAACAATCACCTTATCATGGGACGAAAATGATGGTAATATTTCTGCTTATAACGTTTATCGTAAGGCATGGGATAGTGATGAATTTAAACTTGTCGCTAAGGTGAAAGAAACGACATATCAATCAATTGGTGTGATGACAGGAAAAGAATATCAATTTAAAGTAACACCAGTTTCATCTAATGATAAAGAAACGATGGAGGGTATGGTTTCTAATGTCGTGATAGGTTCAACATCATTAATGGGAAAAGTGAAGCTAGCAATTGAACAAGTTTCTACTGCAAAGTTTAAATTAAGCTGGAATGCCATTGATGGAGCAACACGTTATATTGTGTATCGCAAACGTAACGATGATAAAATGAAAAAAGTTCTAACATTAGGCTCTAAGGATTTAGAATACACTACTGCAGAGCTTCCATTTGGTGATTATCAATTTGTTTTAAAAGCTGGACGCTATGATTCTAAAGATCGTGTTATGACCAAAGCGAGTAATACGGTAAAAGGTAGTGTGGTAAAACGCGCACCATCGATTAACCTAACTGCAGGAAGTAAACTTGTGAAGGTCTCATGGAAGGCGATGGAAGGTGTGACTCATTATCAGGTTTATCGTGCAACCAGTGAAAATAGTAAATACAGTAAATTAATTACCACAACAAATACAAGCTACACAGCGAAATCTTTAAAAACAGGAAAAGAATACTTCTTTAAGGTTTGTGGTTATAAAACATATAAATCAGGTGATGATTTACAATATATTGTTTATACTCCTTATTCAACTGTGAAAAAAACAAAAGTAAAATAGCTTTTAAGATAAGCACTGTATAACGATCCAAAAAGCCAGCGTTTGCTGGCTTTTTGTGTGGTTTTGCAAAGCAAAGACAAGATAATTTGTTAGATACAAAATTTAAGCATGAAAAGGAAAAATCCTCCCATAATTAGAAATGGTAATTATAATAAGTTCTAAATATTGTCAAATAAGAAAAGCTGTTTTAAAATAAGATAAAAAAGTAAAGGAAGTTATAATGATGAAAACAATTGTCGAAAATATTCATTTTATTCAAGATGGTACTATGGTGTTTGGAGATTTATATCTAGAGAATGGTTATGTAGAACGAATTAATTATAAAACACCTGGTAATATCAAACGCATCGCCAGTGTTGGGTTAGTGGATTTACATACCCATGGAATTCATGGTTATAGTAGTGAATGCTTAGATGTGCAACAGTTACGTGATATGGCATTAGCTTATGCTCAAAGTGGAATAACTAGCTTTGCGCCAACCTTAAGAGCGAAGCCATTACAAGACTATATTCCATATTTAGAAGCATATCGTAAAGCTTATGGCGATGATTATAAAGGGGCACGTTATGTGGGTGCACATTTAGAGGGTCCTTACTTAAATCCAGAACAAGCTGGAAATATGGATGCCTCTTTATTCCAAAAAATTAATATACAAGAATTGGACCAATTTTTAAATCAGTATCATAAGGATATCGCGGTAATGACGATTGCGCCAGAGTTAGAAAATGCGTCTGAAGCGATTTATTTATTACATCTATATGGTATAGAAGTATCATTAGGGCATACCAATGCAACCTACGAACAATGTCAAGCTGCCTTTATGGAAGGAGCGAGTCAAATTACGCATTTATGTAACTCGATGCCTCTCTTAGATCATCATGAACGTAATATGATGGACGCAATTTTATTATCGGATTGTATTTGTACGATTATTTTTGATCATGCCCATATTTCAGATGAAATGTTAAAGTGGTTATTACCATTATTGGGAAGTAAACGAGTAATCGCAATTAGTAATGGTGATGAACGTCTACGTATGCGTCAAGCTACGTTATTAGATATGTTTAAAGATTTATATCAAGTGTATGGACTTAAAAAGGCAAGCAGTATGTGTGCTGAAAATGCTGCACAAGCTTTAAAAAGCTATACTCATCAAATATCCTTAGGAAGAAAAGTGGATTTGATTGTATTAGATGAAAGTTTAAATTTACAGGATGTCATTATGGATGGACGTTCTCTCATTAGTGAATAAAGCAAGCTAAGGCTTGTTTTATTTTTTGTATAAGAGGAATAGGGAAGTATAATAAAAAGCTCTAAACACCTTTAAAATGTGTTTAGAGCTTTATTTGTTTATTAAGGACGACGAATTCCTGTTAGAGATTGTCCAGAACAGTTTTGCCAGAAGCTAACGTTTGAGTTAATTACTCCATCGTTAGGGTTTGTAGCATGTACCATTTGTCCTCCACCTACATAGATAGCGACGTGGGCACCACCGTTCCAAATTAAGATGTCTCCTGGTTGCATGTTGTCATAGCTTACTGCACTTCCAACATATGCTTGACCATATCCACTACGAGGAATACTTACACCAGCTGATGCATATGCGTAGTAAACTAATCCTGAACAGTCAAATCCAGCAGGAGTAGTTCCACCCCATACATAGTTTGCACCAACATATGCAGAAGCAATTCCAGCAGCACTTCCATCCGCAGCGTTTCCTACAGGGTTGTAGCTTGGAGTGTTTGATCCTGAGTTGTTGTTATTTTTGTTGCTGTTATTGTTATTGTTGTTGTAAGTTGGTTCTTCTGCATCTTCTTCTACTTTTGTCGCAACACCATCTTCATCAAATGTATATCCGTTGTATTCAGTATCAGCATATGCATAACCTTCATCGTTGAAGTAGTACTTGTCACCATCGATATCTTGCCATCCATGGCAGATGAATCCATATTCATCATAGTACATTCTTTCTTTACCTTTTTTAGCCCATCCAGTTTTGAATGTTCCATCTTTTTGGAAGTTGTATTCATCACCATCGATTTCTACTTTACCGATAGCCATTGAACCATCTTCTTGGTAGTAGTAATCTTTACCTTTGATGTTAGCCCAACCAGTTCCCATTTTACCATCTTTGTTAAAGTAGTAATGTTTTTTACCGATTGTTTTCTTACCTACAGCCATTGAACCATCTTCGTTGTAGTAGTATTTTTCACCATCACGTTTTGTCCAACCTGTTAGCATTTTACCATCTTCGTTAAAGTAGTAAGTTTTTTTGTTGATTGTTTTTTCACCAACAGCCATAATACCATCTTTGTTGTAGTAGTATTTCGCACCGTTTGCTTCTACCCAACCAGTTGTTAACATACCGTCTTCGTCGAAGTAGTATTGTTTACCATCGATGGTTTGAGTTCCTGTTACTTTTACTCCATATTGGTTGTAGTAACATGTGTTATCTTCTTGCCAACCAAGTAATAATTTACCATTTTTTTGGAATGTATAACGATATCCATCAATTACACATTCACCACTTACACGTTTACCTTCAGCGTTAAAGTAGTAAGTTGCGTTAGAAATTGTTTTCCAACCTGTCACTGGGCGTCCTTCTTCGTTTAGGTAGTAAATTCCACCTTCTTCTTCAAAGTGCCATTCTGTCTTAGCTTCTCCATTTACCATGTAAGCACCATTGTGCCAACCATCAGAGTTGCTAGCTGCATATACTGTTGTAACAGCTGTAAAAGCTGTAATTAGTCCTAAAATTAATGCTACTTTTTTCGTGTTCTTTTCTATAAAATTCATCTTATCACCTCGACTCGATGTTTCTATTGTAACAAAGGTTGAGTCAATGTGCAACATTTTTTATAAAAAATTTTTAAAAACTATTGGAAAAAGCCTTGATTTTGTGTCAAAAATAGAATTTGTGTTTCAAAAAAACCAGTAAAAATCGATAAAAATTTAGTAAAATTAAGTAAAAATTATTTTTTGAACCAATATTCACTTCCATCTTGTTGTGGTTTTGCGCTAATTGGATTCACTTTTTTCACTTCTAAAGTTTGACTTGGGACATACCATGTGTCTAAATCATCATCATAAAGCGTATCCATGGTCGTTTTAAATAATTGTTTACTTAAAGGATAGTAGTTTTTATCTAAAGGGCGATGATCATCAAAGCCCACCCATACTCCAATAACATAATAAGGATGGATTCCCATGACTAAGGAGTCAAAATCACTCGTCCCTGATTTTACCCCCATTGTAAATTGTGGTTCGTATCCAATCATACTAGGAAGTGTATGTGATTGGTTTTTAATATCAAAGACCGAACGTAGCATCTGATTCATCATTAAGGTTTCATCACGTGAAAAATGTTGGGTTAAGGATTGTTTATGTTCATATAATACCTCTTGTTCATTTTGAACCCTGACAATCAAACGTGGTTCTACTTTTAAACCTTCGGATGCTAAGGTTAAATAAATGTTAGATAGTTCAAATAAGGATAAATCAACGGTTCCTAAGGGTAAGGAAGGATGATTATCAATATCTGAGAAGTCAAAACGTTGAAGTTGTTTTACTAACACATCACTACCAATTGCTAAACTTGTTTTCATCGCGTAAATATTATCAGATAATGCGATGGCATTAATCATGGATATTTCAC
>JAXJYR010000044.1:0-6218 GCA_036306885.1 Longicatena sp. | reverse complement strand
TTAGGGTACAAATTCCAGCATCAATTAAGTCTTTGGCATTTCCTAGCCATACGTCTGTACCATGACTTAAACCAGAAATTTTTAATAACTCATCAAAAGTTGTCGGTCTTGTTAGTTCTAGAATCCCACGTACAAATGGGGTCCCAAATTCAGGAATCCCAGCAGCCCCTGTTTTTTCAGTATTTTTACTTGTATCAATTTTTAAAGAATCAACTCCTGAGAATATGGCCATCGTCGCTGGATCATTCATTGGAATGGTTCGTACATCAATCCCACTCATACGTTCCAACATTTTCATTGCCGTTGGATCGACATGTCCTAAGATATCAAATTTTAAGATGTTATCATGAATTTGGTGGAAATCAAAGTGCGTCGTTTTCCATTCGGCAGTTGGATCATTGGCTGGATATTGCACTGGAGTAAAGTCATGGACATCTAAATCAAGTGGTACGACGACAATTCCACCAGGGTGTTGTCCTGTGGTACGTTTCACACCTTCACAATCCTTCGCCAAACGTACCTTTTGGGCATTACGCATACTACCTTCAATTTTCATTTCTTCTTGGAATCCCAACACATAACCATAGGCTGTTTTTTCGGCTACGGTACCAGTTGTCCCAGCACGATAAACGTGGTCTTCCCCAAATACTTCTTTGGTATAGGCATGGGCATTAGGCTGATATTCTCCCGAGAAGTTTAAATCGATATCCGGAACCTTGTCTCCTTCAAACCCTAAGAATGTTTCAAAGGGAATATCATGTCCATCACCACGAATAATTTCTCCACATTCAGGACAAGGAATATCTGGTAAGTCATATCCATTTAGCACACTTCCATCTTCAAAGAATTTCGTATAGTGACATTTTGGACATACATAGTGGGGACAAAGTGGGTTTACTTCGGTAATTTCTGACATCGTCGCTACAAAGCTACTTCCTACCGAACCACGTGATCCTACTAGATATCCATCCTCTAAGCTTTTCTTCACCAATAAATGTGAAATATAGTAAACTACATAATAACCTGCCCCGATGATACTATCTAACTCACGATTTAAACGTTTCTCCACAATTTCAGGTAAATTAGGTCCATATTTTTTATGGGCATTTTCAAAACAAATATCACGCAGTAACATATCACTACCTTCAATATCAGGTGGATATAATTTATCTTTAATTGGACGAATAACTTCAAATTGCGACGCAATCATACGCGGATTACTCACAACCATTTCATATGCTTTTTTATCTCCTAACCATGCAAACGCATCTAACATTTCATTGGTTGTACGTAAATGTTGGTCAGGATGTTTACTACGAATACGACGATTATCATCATAAATATATAATGGGTGACGTACTCCCCCAATTGCTTGAGCACTAATATAAATATCACGAATTTGTTTACTTGCCGGCTGAACATAATGGGCATCGCCCGTTGCACATAATGGAATCTTTAGCTCATCAGCTTTCGCAACAATTCCTTGGATAATTTCCTTTAAACGATCGACTGTCTCAATCGAATTACGCTCAATTAAATGACGATAGTTTTCTAATGGTTGAACCTCAATAAAGTCATAAAATTTCATAGCCTCAGCTAAAGCTTTTTCACTCTTCGTTTGCGCTAAATCAAAAATTTCTCCACTCGCACAAGCCGATCCAATTAATAAATTTCCATTTAATTTACGTTTCGCAATTTCACGACGAACAATTTTTGGTTCTGCCGCTGCTCCACCTGTCGCCAAATATTTCGTATGTGATAAGGTAATTAATTCAAATAATTCCTTTAATCCTGCCATATTTTTCGCATATACACTAATATGTTTATCACGTTGTTTTTGGAAGGCTGCTTCTGGTTGCATCGCTGCTAAATCATTTAAGGTTTCAATATGTCTTAAATCATTTAACATCCGTAAGAATACTTGAACTAACACTTCGGCATCATAATCGGCACGGTGGGCTACATCTTCATCATAACGAATTCCATAACCTCTGGCAATTTGCCCTAAACGATACCCTTTACGTTGCATCATACTACGCGCTAAATCTAAGGTATCAATGACAGGGTTCATCAGCGGTGCTCTACCAATTCGTTCTAATTCGGCATTTAAGAAATCGTAGTCAAAGCTAGCATTATGTGCTACTAACACACTATCACCAATAAACGCTAAAATTTCATCGGCAGCTTCTTCAAAACTTTTCGCATTACGAACATCATTATCCGTAATACTTGTTAAATTTGTTGTAAATGCGGAAATTGGGCGTGGTGGTTTAATAAACATTTGAATGCTCTTAATAATACTACGGTTTTCCACAATTTGAGCCCCAAACTCAATAATATGATCATAGCGATTCGATAATCCTGTTGTTTCTAAGTCAAATACACAATATCTTCCTTTTTCTAAAATCGTATCATTGGCATTATAGACAATGCGTAAATGTTCTTCGACCATGTTCATTTCCACACCATATAAGATTTTCATTGGTGTTTCACGGTTTTTATTCACCTTATCCACAGCACTTTGCGCTAATGGAAAGCCCTGTACAACACGGTGGTCCGTAATGGCGATGGCATCCCATCCCCAACTACTAGCTGTTTGGATAAACTCATCAATATCACAAACTCCATCCATTTCACTTAACTTTGTATGGCAATGTAACTCAACTCGTTTTTCACTAGCGGTATCCATACGTTTCGTAGTTGAAATTTCTTCAATCACTTCCGGAATAAAAATCATTTCACGCATATATTCATCATATTCACTACGACCATAAACACGAATCGACATTCCTTTTTTCAAGCTATTTAAAGATTCTAACGTAATTGCCCCACGTTCAAAACGCTTCACAATTATCGCATCTGTTTCATCTTTTACCCACAATAATTGTAGATGCTTACCTGATTTTAACTGTCTTAATTCAATATCAAAAATTTGCCCACTAAAGACAACTTCCTGCATTGCTTCACTAATATCACTCAAATTGATTTTGGCGTATTGTTCAACATTTTTACGTTTTTTAAACGCATAACCTTTTTTCTCTTCAATTTTTTGTACCGGTTTATCTTCATGTTCCTGTACCTGAACACTCGCAATCTTACCTTGTCCAATATTTAACTCACGAATTAAAATTTCATAATGAATTCCACATTGCTTTAAATAAGCTTCTAATACATGCTTATGGGCGATGGCCTCATTACGAGGTACTTCATCCGCAATATGATAAATCAAATACTTTTCTTCCATGGTTGGTAAGGCATCACCAAAAATTTTTAAACGATGATTCATCGATACAAAATGATTAATATAATGATGTAAATCCACTAATTGAATTCCCGCTTTTCGTACTTGAATATGTAAATCAATACTACATTTGGTAACTTTTTTTAAACGCATTAAAAAAACATCCCATACTTCAAATGGTAAAACATGATCTAATGTTACTTCCATATGAATTTTATTACTATTTTTATAGTAAATTGGTTTCATATTAAAAATACCATCCTGAAAATGTTCAAAGTCAGGATAATGTGGATCAATATTTAATAATAAATCACTAATTGATTGGTTCATAGAATCCCTCATTTCGTTCTTTAATCATACCATAAAGTTATCTAACACAAAAGTAAAAACACAGGAAATCTTGCGACTTCCTGTGTTTGCTTTTTAATCATCACTTTCTTGACGTTCTTCCATTTTTACGTATTCGCGCATTTCTCCTACATATTTTGTGGCAGGACGCATAATTCTTCCATCATAGATTTTCTTTTCCACATTGTGGGCAACCCATCCAATCGTTCTACCCATTACAAATAAAGGAGTATATAAATCTTCAGGAATCCCTAACATTTGGTAAATAAAACCACTGTAGAAATCGACATTACTTGAAACATGAATACCTTTCACATCATAAATTACTTCTTTGGCACATCGTTCAAAACGTTTGTAGAATTCATATTCTTTCACTTTTCCTTTATCATGAGCCAATTGTTCGACATAGCTTTGTAGCACTTCCGAACGTGGATCACTCAATGTATAAATCGCATGACCCATTCCATAAATTAATCCACTACAATCATAGAATTCTTTATTTAAGATTTTATATAGTAGAGCTTTAATCTCAATATCATTTTCACAATAACCAATTGTATTCACAACTGCTCTCATCATTCCCGAAACCTGAATATTCGCTCCCCCATGACGTGGACCTTTTAATGAACCAATCGCTCCTACAGTTGCCGCATAAATATCAGTTCCTGTGGAAGAAATTACAACATTAGTAAACGTTGAGTTATTACCACCACCATGGTCAGCATGAACAATTAACATCATGTCTAATATTTTAGCTTCTAATGGTGTAAAACTATGATCCTTACGTAACATATATAAAATGTTTTCGGCAATCGTTAAATCCTTTTGAACTGGATGAATAATCAATGACTCTTTATTATAACGATGCATTTTACTATGATATGCATAGCATAAAATACTAGGTAGCTTAGCTAGAATACTCAATCCTTGTTCAATCGTATTTTCGACACTTGTGTCATCTGGTGCTTCATCATAATCATATAGTGATAATACCGCTTGTTGCAGACGATTCATTAAGTTTTTCCCTGGCATTTGTAAAAAAGCACTTTCTAAAAAGCCATCAGGTAACTCATAATTATTTTGTAAAATGTTTCTAAATTCACTTAATTCACGTGCATTTGGTAAATAACCAAATAATAATAAGAAACAAACCTCTTCATATCCTGCACGCATTTCATCTTTTCGACCTTCGATAATATCTCTAAGCTCAATTCCACGATAATATAAACGTCCAACATCATCGGTTTTCACATCATTTACATATTTATATCCAACTACATCGGCGATGCGTGTTAAACCAACACGTACTCCTGTCCCATCTTCATTACGAAGACCTTTTTTGACATTGTATTTTGGGAAGAGTTCATTGGGAATATCAGAATACTGTTTTGACTTCGTATAAAACTGATTCAGATACTTTTTCATATGTTTTCCTCCTTTATTTTCAAACTTATTTTCATTTTTGTTATAATTATATCATTTATTTTCATAAAATCAATGAAATATTTTCATAGTTATGTTATAATGGGTTACGTTAGAAACAGAAAGGATGATAATTATGCCAACAATTACTGAAAAAATCATTAAAGCGCACTTAGTTGAAGGTGCCATGAATAAAGGAGAACCTATTGCTATTAAAATCGATCAAACCCTAACGCAAGATGCCACCGGTACAATGGCTTACTTACAATTAGAAGCAATGGGTGTAGATGTGTCAAAACAGAAATCTCTATTAGTTATGTTGACCACAACACTTTACAAAGTGGTTTTGAAAATGCCGATGACCACAAATATTTACAAACTGTTGCGATGAAGCATGGAGTTCATTTCTCTCGTCCTGGAAATGGAATTTGTCACCAAGTACATTTAGAACGTTTTGCCAAACCTGGTAAAACATTATTAGGAAGTGACTCTCATACTCCTACTGCTGGTGGTATGGGTGCTTTAGCGATTGGAGCTGGAGGATTAGATGTTGCTTGTGCTATGGCTGGTATGAGCTTCCACTTAAATATGCCACAAGTAGTCGGTGTGAAATTAAGTGGTTCACTTCAAAAAGGAGTATCATCTAAAGACATTATTTTAAAAGTGTTACAAATCTTATCAGTAAAAGGTGGAGTTGGAAAAGTAATCGAATACTTTGGAGAAGGTGTTAAAAACTTATCGATTCCACAACGTGCTACCATTACAAATATGGGGGCTGAATTAGGTGCTACTACTTCAGTATTCCCTAGTGATGAAATTACCAAAGAATTCTTAGCAAAACAAAATCGTGAAGCTGATTGGGTAGAGTTAATCGCAGATGAAGATGCTCAATATGATCAAATCATTGAAATCGATTTAGACACATTAGAACCAATGATCGCAATGCCTCACTCTCCTGATAATGTCTTACCAATTTCAGAAGTATTAGGTTTAAAAGTTGACCAAGTTGCGATTGGAAGCTGTACAAACTCTTCTTTACGTGACATGATGAGTGTGGCAAATATTTTAAAAGGAAAAACAGTTGACCCTAACGTATCTTTAGTTATTTCACCAGGTTCTCGTCAAGTACTACATATGATTTCTAGTAATGGTGCTTTAGCGGATATGATAGCCTCTGGTGCTCGTATTCTAGAAAGTACTTGTGGAC
>JAXJYR010000043.1:0-1824 GCA_036306885.1 Longicatena sp. | reverse complement strand
TAATAAAAGGGCATTAAGAAATGCGGGTGTAGTTTAATGGTAGAACTTCAGCCTTCCAAGCTGACTACGTGAGTTCGATTCTCATCACCCGCTCCATTAACCAACAAACTTACGAGAAATCGTAAGTTTTTTTTTTGCCTATAGAGCTATCTATAGGCTTTTTTATTTCAAAGAATAAATATTGTAATGTGTGTTGATAAAGATAGAACCTAACGTTGTCAGTATTAAATCTCCTTCTCCTTGTATACTTGTAGTATGTACATGAATATTTTCTTGTTGTAAACGTTCTAATACTTCTGGATGTGGATGTTGGTAACGATTATTTCTTCCAGCACTAATGATTGCTAATCGTGGTTCTATTTGGTGTAAAAACGTTAATGAAGAACTAGTATTTGAACCATGATGTCCTAATTTTATATAATCAACTTTTAATAAAGGATATTGTTTCAATAGTTCTTGTTCTCCCTTCATACCTAAATCACCCATAAATAAAACCGAGTGGTTATTAAATTGATAATAAGAGACAATACTATTATCATTTTCATCTATTCCTTGATAATCTAGCAATAATAATTTTAAATGAGGATGATAAAAGTGTTTGGCATCTTTCTTATTTGCAATCACTTGTTCAACTGGTATGATATCTACTAATTCTTGATATCCTCCACTATGATCATAGTCCTGATGCGTAATAATTAAGGTATTAATATGACGAATACCTAAACTATTTAAGCGCTCGACGATAATATCTTTTGGTATGTTTTTATTTAAGCTTCCCATTACATCAATCATTATAACCTGTGAACAAAATGGCTCAATAATGATACTACAATCACCTTGTCCTACATCTAATGTTATTATGCGGGTAAAAGGGATTAAATATGGTTGAAGTATAATTACAGTACAACAAAAACAATAGGTCAAAAGATTTTTGATTGATTTTTGATGAAAAAGTCTTAATATCACTTCTACATACCAAAACAATAATAATGTAGGTAATCCCCCATAGACACTTCCCCATTCAATTGTAATATTCTTTAACAAAGTAAATAATGGTGCAAAGCAATCAAATGTAGCATTTATTGGTAGTATTAAAAACAACCACGCATATACATACAGACAAGCATAAAAAATACGAAACAAAGGAAATAATAATATTTGAACCACTGAAAAGCAATGATAATAAAGTAATTGGATGGGAAATAAAACCATACTACTTTTAAACCATTGTGGATACTTTTCTAAACAAAATAGATTCATAAATCCAAATGTAATCGGTAAAATAAAACTCATTTCACAATACATATAAGGAAGCAATAACAAAGTAAGAACCATCGAAATACCTAATTTAGTTCTTGAATTCTCTTGGTGAAATAATAAACGACATAAACTAAAAATCATCATTCTCCATATAGAAGCAGAAGGTTGTGTTAATATGGATATTCCCCATAACAAGCCAAAACAACTTAATTCAGCGATATATTTATTTTTTATGATTTTTTTCAACCATCCACAAATTACAGATAAATGCATCCCAATAGAAATCATTAAGTAAAAGACATCATCCTCATGTATTCCATATAACATCGTAAGCAGAAAGCTTTGAATCGGTTCATCAAGACGTTTCACATATGTATATAATTGATGCGATAGCTTTTTACGATGAGATATACATGTTCCTTCTGTACTATTCATACTATAGTAAATTTGATGACGATTTGCCCATTCTTCAAAGGAAAAACAATGAAAATTCGATATTGTGTCGATCATTTCTAAATGCCCTTTTAGCTGATAAATATCGCCCATATGAGCTTCTTCTAAGCC
>JAXJYR010000042.1:0-3314 GCA_036306885.1 Longicatena sp. | reverse complement strand
ATTGTGGATTTGAAGTACAAACATCGCAGCTGAAATAATCAAGGAAAATAGTAGACATAATAAGAGTAATCGTTTTTTAATCATCTCTTTCTTTTCGATTAAAAATTCACAATAGTGTTCTACTAATGGTTCCATTGAAGGTTCTAACAGACGTTTTTGAAGTTGCATCGCTAAATAACGTGCCCCATTACGATTTCCTTGTTGATCATAAAAGCATGTTAAATCATAAATCGCTTTGGTATTGTCTGCTTGTTCGATAATGGCTTTTACATATTGTTCCTCAGTGTTAATCATATGGTTTTACTTCAACCTCTTCTTTCTTAAAATCAATAAAAATTTGGTATGCATTCTTTTCTTCATCATCTTCCCAAATTTCGACAAATTCAGGTGTAACTTCAATTAAGATTTCGCTATCTTCATGACTGTAACGATTATAGCTACCCCATAAATATTGTTGATATAGCTTTTCGAATACTCTTCCTTCTTCTTCAATAACTAAACCTGTATTGATCGCAGTACCTTCTACTTGTACACCATGAAAACACATTGCCACTTTCGGATTTGCTAATAGCTGAACTGTTTTACGAAAATTTTTATCGGTTTTAAAATAAATTTTATCGTTATAAAACAAACAGCTGACATTACGAATCATCGGTACATTATCGACACAAGTCGCTAGTGCCATAATTTTCCATATTCCTAATTTATCTTGAAATATTTTTTTTGCTTCTTCAAAATTCATAAATAATCCCCCTAAATCATTCCTTTAAAACTTAATAATACCAGACCAACTGTTAATAATAAGAATAAAATAATCAAGATATATCCTGTTGATACTTTAGTCTCTTTATCACTTTTTTCTAATAAGGAAGTATTTCTTAAAATACGGACAATTGGTTTATATAATAGCATAATTAATAAAGTATTTAAAATGGCTTTAATAGCATTAAATGGTAAAAAGCCAGGAATCATTAAGGCTACAACTGCTTCGCGTGGCATATTGTAGTAGATTGGTGTTACAACATAGTTCCATACCATCATTAAGACAACCATTAAGACACTTCCTAAAAATAGTCCTAACACAGCTCCTTTTTGAGTGCATTGTTTCTTATACATATATGCCGCAACACAAGCAAATGAACCAGTTGAGATAATATCCATAATTACATCAATGATATTACCTCCACGCAAAAACATTTCTAACACTGCAGTGACACTACTTGAAAATAAAGCCGCCATTGGACCATAGATAAAACCACAAATTGTTACCAAGACATCTTTGGCCTCGTATTTCAAAAAGCTGACTGCTGGGACAATGGGAATGTAAAATAGTAAACTTACAATCATTGCCATTGCCGATAACATTGCGATAACGCTAATTTTTTTCGTTGTTAATTTCATAAACATTACCTCCTACATTGTTAACAAAGAAAAACGTGCCTAAAATAATATTCAGGTCACGTTCAACAAACATTAAAAATGTAGTAAAAACACAACTTCTTCCATCCAGACTTTAACTGTTGCTATCGGAGTTTCACCGATTCAGCCCATATTTGGGGTCGCGGAGTTTACCGCCAGTAGAGAATTTCACTCATCCCTGAAGTATTATTTTTTAGCTATTTTCATTGTACATTGTATCTTATGCATTGTAAAGTGAAAACATTCGACAATTTTCATCAATCTTGAAAATTCATGAAAAAAATTGGATAATAGAAATCAAGAGAAATTTTAAAAAAATTAAATTAATCCATATTCTATTTTAGTGCATGCAAAAAACACTTGAAAAATAATCTTTTTTTCAAGCTGGTTTTGCATTATAATGTAATTGCTTTTTATTGGTACAACGTACCATTTTTGCACATGTTATGAATTATTCGTACTAATTTATTAACACATGCAACCTTTGCAGCTTTCGAACACATGGGGTTTGATTGCTGCATTTTTTTTATATAAAACTCCTTAATCTTATTATTATCTGTTTTCAGTCTTAGAGCACATGTTACAGCTAAGTATAATAAACATCTTAATCGTTTATTTCCTTTCTTTGTGATGTGTAAATGACGCCCATCATCTTGACCACTTTCGCTAATTCTTGGATCTACTCCAGCATAAGCCACTAATTGTGAAAACTTTTTAAATCTAGTAATATCTCCAATCTCAGCTAAAATTCTTGCAGCCAAATTATCACCAATACCTGGATTTGATCTTAAAATTTCAAAGTTAGGTAAATCTTGCGCTAATTTTATCATTTCGTTTAAGATTGTTTCTGCTTCATTTAAATGCGCTTTAAGATTATCGATTAGTCGTTTTAGAATAATTACTTCGATATCATCTTTATTACATCCTGAATAAACTGTTTTAGAAAATTCAATTGCTTTTAATGCTTTAGATTTACTTACAGATTCACCATGACACGTTTTCTTCTGTATGGTTTTCGAAATGGTGTTTACACTTTTGTTTACCATCATTTCCGGATGTGGATATTTTTCTATAATAGTCATTGATACAGGGCCATATAAATCCTCAAACAATGTATCATAACCCGGAAAAACAATATCTAATTGTGCTCTAAAAACAACTTTATCTTTGCGAATATGTACTAATACATCTTCATAATAACGAGATAATGCTCTTAATTCGTGATAATCATCATCTTCTTTGAACACATTGTATAAATTTTGATTATAATAAGTTTTCGCAATTGATTTAGGATCAAGTTTATCTGTCTTCGGACTTCTTAATGAATCATTCTTTCTTGTTTTGGCTGATAATAAAGGATTAATAATAAATTGCTTAACATTATGATCATCTAAAAATTTCTTTAGTACACAATGATAAACACCTGTTGCTTCATACACAACACACACTTCACATTTTAATGATTGTTCCATTTCTTTAATCAATTTAAATAATTCATTTAATCCCTGTTTATCATGTTTAATTTTTCTTACATTAGAGTACTTTATATTTAAATCTTTAAACCCCTGATAATGTGATTCACCTTTGGAAACATCTACTGATATAATAGGACCTTTCATTTTCTTAACCTCCATTTTTAATAGTACGAAAGCATAACTTCCTAATTTATGACAATCTATTTTCGTTATAAATACTGATTCATTCGATAAAGTGAATGTTCTGTTTGGATATAAACTGATTTAAGTCATAAAAGGAAGCAGAGAACAATGTCATTAAGTTAGTACTGAAATAACGAAGAAGAGTCAATTGAAAACTGACCCTTCTTTTTTTTGTAAATATTGTTGACAACAAAATAAAAATGTGCGGCCTATTATTTATTATAATCAATAAATAAT
>JAXJYR010000041.1:0-3562 GCA_036306885.1 Longicatena sp. | reverse complement strand
TTTCTAAATAGTTCGCTGTTGCGACAAATAAAACATTACTTAAATCATATGGTTCTTCAATATAGTGGTCAGAGAACATCGAGTTTTGCTCAGGGTCTAATACCTCAAGCATTGCACTTGCAGGATCTCCTTTGTAATCTGAAGCCATTTTATCGATTTCATCAATTAAGAAAACAGGGTTTAATGTTTTGGCTTTTTTCATTCCTTGAATAAAACGTCCTGGCATACTTCCTAAATAAGTACGGCGATGTCCTCTAATCTCAGATTCATCTTTTACTCCACCTAATGAAATTTTGACAAATTCACGACTTAAAGCACGAGCAATTGATTTTCCTAAAGAAGTTTTCCCAACTCCTGGAGGACCTACTAAACATAAAATAGGTGCTTTTAATGAATTTGTAATTTGTTTTACAGCTAGATATTCTAAGATACGTTCTTTCACTTTTTCTAATCCAAAGTGATCTTCATCTAAAATATCGCTTGCTAGGTTTAAATCCTCGTTGTCAGTAGACATTTCCCACCAAGGTAATTCTAACATCCAATCAATATAAGTTTTAATCACACCACTTTCTCCACCAGCTGCTGGTAGCATTTCATAGCGTGATAATTCTTCTTTGATTTTCTTTTTAATGTTTTCTGGATAAGGATTTTCTTCTAAACGACGACGAATTGCATCTACATCCTTATCAGAATCAGGAACATCTCCTAATTCTTCTTTAATCGCACGCATTTTTTCACGTAAGTAGTATTCTTTTTGACTTTCTTCAATACGTGATTTTACTTTTTCGTTAATTTTGTTTTCAATTGCGCTTAATTCTTTTTCTGATTCTAATGTTTCTAACACAAACATTAAACGATCATTAATACCAACTGTCTCCAGCATTTTTTGACGTTGTTCTAAAGATAGTGGGAACATTTGGGCAATTTGATCACATAATTGTACAGCACTTACACCTTTGGCAAGCTCTGTAATCAATTCTTTCGGCATGTTAGATGTTATACCTTCCATGTCCTGTAAGTGATTGGCAATACTGCGCACCAATGCCATTTCTTCTTTTGTGTCTTGTTGTTCATCTAACATTACTTCAGCTGAACAAGTCATTAAAGAATCAGTACTATTAATAGCAGTAATACGAACACGTTGAAGTCCTTTAAACTTCACACGTACATATCCATCCATTCTACGAACATGACGAATATGACATAGTGTACCACAAGTGTATAAGTCAACAGCTTGTGGATCTTCAACTTGCATAACACGTTGAGACACTAAAATGATTTGGCTATCACTTTTCTTTTGTGCTTCATTGACAGCATTCATTGATTTCGTTCTTCCTACATCAATAATCATTTCTTGTCCAGGGAACACAATAATTCCTCTTGTACAAATTAATGGCAAAGAAAGTGATAAATTTAGCGTTTTTTCACTCATTTGTAGCACTCCTTTCTATTTTATTAAAAAGCCAAAAAAGACGCATCAGCGTCTTTTGTGACATTATTACTTCGCAACGTTTTCCTTGATGAAGTCAAGTGCTTTGCGGTTCTTGATGTCATCAGCAAGCATGTCAGCTGAAATGTACATTTTGATGTTTTCAACTTCCATACCATACATTGAAGCTAATTTAGCGTATTCATTGTTTAAGTCTTCTTCAGAAGCTTCTAAGTTTTCAGCTTTAGCGATTGCTTCAAGTACTAAAGTAACTTTTACTTTGCTTTCAGCATCTAAACGCATTTCAGCACGTACGTTTTCTTCTGTTTGTCCAGTCATTTGCATGAATTGTTCTAAAGAGAATCCTTGTTGTGCTAAACGTTGTGCAAAATCATTTACTAAACGATCAGTTTCGTCTTTAATCATTGCTTCTGGAATTTCGATTTCAGCAGCTTCACAAACAGCAGTTAAAATGTCGTTTTCAAAGTTACGGTCTGCTTCAGCTTCTGCTTTGTTTACAAGGTTGTTTTTAGTGTATTCACGGTAAGCTTCAACTGTTTCAACACCTTCAATTTCTGCACCTTTTACTAATTCATCGTTTAATTCTGGAAGAACTTTTGTTTTAATTTCGTGAACTGTTACTTTGAACACAACTGGTTGTCCAGCTAATTCAGCAGCTCCATAGTTTTCTGGGAATGTAACGTTTAAGTCTTTTGTTTCTTCAATTCCCATTCCTAATACTTGTTCTTCAAATCCTGGAATGAATGCTCCACTTCCGATTACTAATGGATAGTTTTCCCCTTTTCCACCTTCAAATGGAATTCCATCTTTGAATCCTTCGAAGTCGATTACAGCTGTATCACCGTTTGCAACTGTTCCTTCTTCTTTTAATACTAATTCAGCTTTCTTTTCAGCTAATTTAGCAACTTCAGCATCTACGTCAGCATCAGTTACTTCTGCAACGTTTTTGCTTACAGCTAAGTTTTTGTATTCTCCTAATTTTACTTCAGGTTTTACTGTACAAGTAAATACGTAAACGATTTTGTCAGCTTCTAAAGTTTCAATATCCATAGTAGCACGATCTACTAATACGATGTTGTGTTCTTTAATTGCTGTTTGGAATGCTTCGTTAGCACATGCATCTGCAGCTTCAGCTAAAATAGCTTTTTCTCCAAATTGTTTTTTAATCATCGCAGTAGGAACTTTTCCTTTACGGAACCCTGGAATGTTTGCGTTTTTCGCAATTTTGTTTAATGCTTTTTTCTTAGCAGTTTCCCAAGCTTCACCTTCGATTGTAACTTTTAATTCACCAGTTGATTTTTCTTTTAATTCCCAAGTAGAATTCATGTTTATTCCTCCTAAATACCTTTTTTTAATTAGCAATTAACCATGCTCTCTTAATAATAATTCAAAACCATCTATTCTTGCAAGTTTTTTTTCATTTAAAAATGCAAAATACTCATCTTTTTGTCCAAATGCTTCATATACATATGCACAAATTGCTAATGCTAGTGCTTCGGCTTCATCTTCCTCGATGGCAAAAGGAAGTCGCAAGTAAGATTCTAGCATCAATGATTGTATGCACATTTGATAAAATGATGCGTTGTCATGTTCGAACCAAGTAGATAAAAATGCTTTCGCAGCATCTACTCCATCATTGTTAAAGGGATCTTCTATGAAACATGGCATAAAACTCAATTCAAATCCATCCATTTCACATTGAAACTCTCTCGTAATGTTTTGTTTCATTAAGGCATCAATGAGTGAAACAATAACGATACGTGATGTTTGAAGCTGAAATACCTCTTGAATCATATCAAGATAGCGATGGATATTTACTTCACGTAAATAATCGATTGCGATGAGTGCTTCTTTTTCATTACCTTTTAACATTGCTTCAATCGCTTCATCATCAAAAGTCAATTTTTTTGTCATCGTTGGTGCTTTCAGTTCTTGTAAATTTTGTTGTAGAATTACTTCCACATCACTAGGAACATAAGGCATTGATAATTCAAATTCTATTTTTTTAATTGCTTCTTGAGTATTTTGTGATTGTATCAATGTTTCAATTTCATTCAGCATTTCTTGATAAAAAGACTCCATAGTTTCTCCTTTACACAAACAGTTATTAAT
>JAXJYR010000040.1:0-5391 GCA_036306885.1 Longicatena sp. | reverse complement strand
GTCTATTCGTGAGACAAGACTGATGAAAGATATGTTAAATTCAAATTCTCAATTAAATATGCGCAAATTTATTAAGGATATTATTTTATATGTTGTATGTTTTGAAGTGATTGGGGCTATTTTATTGATGTTTGTGTTTATTCCTGATTATGGGTGGAAAGCAGGAATATTTCATAGTATTTTTACAAGTGTGTCTGCCTTTTGTAATGCTGGCTTTGATACTTTAGGAGAAACTTCTTTATTGGTGTATCAACATCATTATTATGTTTTAATGGTAATTACTTCATTAGTTATAATTGGTGGAATTGGATTTGCGGTATGGTTTGATATTCGTGATCGCCTCCAAGCGTTGTTACGAAAAAAAATAACTTGGTCACGTTTTTATGGTTCATTATCATTACATACCCGAATTGTCGTTAGCTTTAGTTTGTTTTTGATTATTGTGCCTGCGTTACTTTGGCTCGTGATTGAATTTCATAATCCCCAAACGATTGGAAATTTTTCTTTCTTTGATAAAGTAGTGACAGCGTTAAGTGAAATGGTGTTTTTAAGAACCGCAGGATTCACAACAATTTCTTATAGTGGTCTAAGTAATGCTGGGGCATTACTTATGATGATGATTATGTTTATTGGTGGAAGTCCAGGGGGGACGGCTGGTGGTATTAAAACGACTACTGTCTTTGTGATTGTTTTATATGTAAAATCACTATTATCTGGGCGTAATGTTACAGTGTTTAAAAAGCGTAGTATTGCAAGAGGTACAATTATTACCGCAATGGGAATTTTCTTTTTGAATATAGTAGTATTATTTACTGGTGTTTTCTTGTTATCGATTTTAGAGTCTCATTCATTTATTAGTTTATGTTTTGAGGCAGTGAGCGCACTTGCGACTGTTGGGAGTTCACTAGGTGTAACCTCATTATTGAGTATAGGAGGAAAAATCGTTATCATTATTATGATGTTTATTGGAAGAATTGGAATTACAACATTACTGTTAAGTGTGATACGTTATGATGTAAATGATGCGAAGAATGCTATTGTATATCCCGAAGCGGATATTGTAGTAGGTTAGGAGGAACTTTTATGAAACATTATAAAGATCGTCGTTATGCAGTATTAGGATTAGGTATTTTTGGTTCAACAATTGCTAAAACATTATCAGGGCATGGTTGTGAAGTAATTGCGGTAGACCAAGATATTGCGTGTGTAAATCGTGTTGCGGATGATGTTAGTAGTGCTGTGGCTTGCGATGTACGTGAGGTAAGTCAACTTCGTGCTGCTGGTTTAGAAGATGTTGATGTTGCCATTATTGCGATGGGTTCACACTTAGAGGAAAGTGTAATGGCTATTATTAACCTAAAAGAATTAGGGGTAAAGTATCTTATTGCGAAGGCTAAAAACAAACGCTATAAACAAATTTTTGAAAGTCTAGGTGTAGATCGGGTTGTACGTCCTGAAAAAGAAATTGGTGAACAAGTAGCGCGTAGTGTGCTAGGTCAAAATATCATTGATTTAGTTGATTTAGATGATGATCATTCGATTGTAGAATTACCTGTACCAGCATCATGGATCAATAAATCATTAATTGAATTAGATGTTCGTCGTCGTTATCAAATGAATATTATTGCGATTCGTTCTCAAGATAAATTAAACATTTCTCCGGCAGCTGAATATCGTTTGACCCCTCAAGATCATATTATGGTGATTGTGGATAATCGTTTTGTCGATAAACTAGATGATTTAAAATAAACCATATACTCCCTGAAGCATAGGCTACAGGGGGTGTTTTTTTGTATAAGCTAATAAAATGGTTATTCAAGCATTATCAAATTACGGCTTTTTTATTAATAATCGGATTATTTATCTATTATTCCTTTATCAGTTTACAACCACGTATAAAGGTAATTATGACACAATGTGTGGAAGAGTTATTTCAAGAAATGATTACCGATAGTATCAATCAATTAGATTATCAAGAAGATGAATTATATACGATTGAACGCGATAAAGAACATGTGATTACGGACATTGATTTCAATACCTTAAAGTTAAATCATATTTTAATTACTTCTTTAAATACATTGAACCAAAGCTTAGATGAAATATCCCAACAAGAAGGTATTCGTCATCAACGGATTCGTTCTAAGGATTGGATTGATTATGGTATTCCGATTGGAAACTTATTACCTTTTTATAGCCTGTATGGGAAAGGAAAGGAGTTAAATGTCCGTTTACAAATCCTGCAAAATTTAAATGGAGAAATTATCACCAAGGTAGAACCCTATGGGATTAATACAAGCATGATATCCATATCCTTAGCGTTACAATTAACTGCACATGTGGACTCTTGTCTAGGAAAGACGGATGTCCAAGTAGAAACAAGTATTCCTTTGGTAATGAAGGTGGTACAAGGTTCTATTCCTGGTAGTTATCGTACACAATAAACTGTGGTTATTTTTTTAACCACGGTTTATTGATGAGCTTGAGTTAAAGTGCAATAAGGCTTATAATGTGGATAGATTATTGAATTACTCTGGATAATACTTAAAAGGAGCGATGAATATGAAGAAAACATTGTTATTATTTGGTTTAGTTACAATTTTAGCGGGATGCACACAATTCAATGTAACACCTGCAACATCAATTACACATGAATATGGAGAAGATTTAGGATATTAAGCGGGAATCCTCGGTTATTCAATTGCCGAGATGAAAGCGTTCTTTAGACAACCCTTTGGTTGCTTTCTTCTTAAATTATTGTATACTATGTGTATGAAGAATAATTTGATACATTACAGGACTTGCGTATGCAATATTAACTATCATGTGGTATGGTCTGTGAAATACAGACGTAAAATACTTAACGCAGAAATCGAAGCTTATCTAAAGGATTTGATACAACAAATTGCTAAAGAAAAAGGCTTTACCGTACACCTGTTTGAATGCGGCGAAATGGATCACATTCATTGTTTTGTTTCAGCCCCACCCAAATTGTCTGTAACAAATATAGTTAAGTATTTAAAAGGGATTACAGGACGCAAGCTATATGAACAGTTCCCCGAAATCAAAGACCAGCTTTGGCGTGGAGAACTGTGGAATCATTCATATTACTGTGAGACGATTGGCTCAGTATCAGAAGAAAATATAAAACGATATATTGAGCACCAAAGCAAATTGTATTAGAAAGGAGGTATACATATGCTGCTGTCACATAAAACATCTGTTAAAGTAAATACAGATTATTCCAACATCATTGGTCATATGTGCTATGCAGCATACAAGCTTTGGAACGTCTGCAACTACGAACGACTACATTGTAAAGAACTATCTTTGCCAATTGATTACCCAAACTGGTATTATCAGAAAAAAGCACATAAAGATGACTTGTGGTTTAAACAGCTTCCATCTCAAAGTTCACAAGAAGTATGCAAGCTATTAGATAAGTCGTGGAAATCTTTTTATGCACTTAAGAAAAGTCATAATATTGAAAACCCAAGACCTCCACGATTCAAGCATGAAGGTATTGCAATTACTTATATGCAGAATGCTATAGTACATAAAGTCAATACAGATACAATACGTCTTACGCTTTCTAAGCAGTTGAAGGAATATATGAAAAACACTTATGGTATTTGTGAAAACTTCCTTTATTTTAAAAATCAGATTTTTAAGAACATGGATGCCATTAAACAAATTAAAATATATCCTCCTGTAAAGAATGAATGCAGGATTATTGTAATCTATGAAATAGAAGATGTAAAAATGCTTCCAGACAACAGGAAATATTTATCCATTGATCTAGGATTACATAACCTTATGACATGCTATAACTCTGAAACAGGAGACTCTTTTATCGTTGGACGAAAATACTTGTCTTTGTGTCATTATTACAGCAAAGAGATAGCCAGAGTACAATCTCAATGGTATCGTTTACAACATCTAAAAGGGACAACGCATCCAAAGTCATCTAAGCATATTAACAGGCTTCATATGGAGAAGAATAACGCTATAAACGATTATCTGCATAAAATAAGTCGATATATCGTTACATACTGCAAAAACAACGATATTAATACTGTTGTTATAGGAGATATCACAAACATTCGTAAAGAAAAAGATTTTGGGCACGTAACAAATCAGAAGTTTCACGCACTTCCATATAAGAAGCTTTATACTTTACTTGAGTATAAATTAAGAATGAAAGGAATAAATCTTATCTATCAAAAAGAAAGTTTTTCAAGTCAAACAAGCCCATTAAAGCCATCGGTCAATAAAGCAAATGCGAAAAAGTCAAATCGAGTGTATCGAGGGCTTTATAAAGATGATGGATATACATGGAATGCAGATAGTGTAGGAGCTTTTAACATCTTAAGATTGCATTTTGAAGCTAAACAAATTGAGAAAGAATTAAATCCTTTCTCAATAAAAACACCATATATAGTAAAAGTAGCTGCATAAAAGCAGTATTGGTGGCATGGACCCACCCTAAACCTACAGCGCAAGCTGTATTTAGATGCTCGGTTATTTAATTGCCGAGTAGTTCACATAAATCAATGTTGTTTGATAAAGTTTCTTCAACAGAAGGTGTAAAAGTTAAAAATGTAGATGGATTTGATGCATTAAAGGTTGGAACACAAGAAGTTAGTGTAGTTTTTACTGATGCAGAAGAAAAGAAAGAATTTAAAGCGAAAGTAAAAGTAGAAGTAAAAGACACAAAGCTTCCTACTATTGTACTAGCAAAAGAAAAAGTTCACATTACAGAAGGTGATGAACTTGATCTGAAAGCTATGGTAAAAGAAGTGAAAGATGCAGTAGATGGTTCCCTAACTTATGTTGAAAAAGATGCGAAAAACGGTAATTGGAGCTTTCATAAAGGTAAACTAAATACAAGTAAAGCAGGTACATATGAAGTGAGAGTAGTTGCGATTGATAAAAACGGTAATCGTAGCGAAACTGTTATCGAAGTGAACGTAAAAGCAAAACCTGTTGAAAAAGTAGAAAAACCAAAAGTTGAGAAAGATACACAACAATCAACATACCAAGAACCAGTAGTTGAAGAACCAATTGAACAGCCTATTATTGAAGAACAACATGTATGTAAAGCCACTACATTAGGAAATAGCGGATTATTATTTACTACAGAAGGCGAAGCTGCTGCTTATGGAGAAGGATTAATCAATCAAGGAACTGCAACATCATATACTGCTACTGCTGTATTTTGTGAATGTAATACCTTTGTTGGTTATACGGTTGGTTATGAAGTAGCACAACAACCTACAGAAACTCCAAAAGAAGAGGAAAAAGAAGATGATGAACCTAAAATCATCCGTGAATTAGGAAACAGTGGTAGGGTTGGAACTGATGAAGAAATGACAGAGTGGGCTAATGCTC
>JAXJYR010000039.1:0-4802 GCA_036306885.1 Longicatena sp. | reverse complement strand
GTTCTAAATATTCAATAAAGTTTTTAGTATTATCATAGCGAGCATCATTGCTTTTACCACTTGCCCCACAACCAATTCCATAGAAATCATCATAATTCCAATAAGCTAAATTATGCTTACTATAACACTCTTTTTTCGCAAAACTCGATATTTCATATTGTTCAAAACCATGGGCTTGTAGAAAGCTACAGGCATACTCATACATATCGGCATCTAAATTTTCCTCAGCTGCCTCTACCCCTTCTTTCGCAAAACGTGAATTTGGCTCAATCGTTAATGCATATAAAGAAATATGAGTAATTGGTAAAGTTATCGCATAAGCTAAGTCTGCTTGCCACATTTCTAAGGTTTGGTTAGGTAAACCATAAATTAAATCGATGGAGATATTATCAATCCCATGTTGATGAATCCGCTCTAGGGTTGGTAAGACATCTTCTTTGCGATGTGTTCTTCCGATACGTTCTAATAAGTGATTTTGAAAGCTTTGTACTCCTAAGGATAAGCGATTCACACCATAACTGGTAATGAGTTTTAATAAATCATCATTTAAATGTGATAAATTTGCTTCCATTGTATATTCACCTTCCGCATCAATACTAGGCTGCAGAAGCTTTAATAAACATTCTAATTGATGATAAGAAAGGGCCGTTGGAGTTCCACCACCAATATATAATGTTTTTAGGTTGGTTAATTGTAAATCGACAATTTCTTTGGTAATCACTTCTAACCACTTATTGGCTAATAAAGAATTATAACCACAACGAAAGAAATCGCAATAGGCACAAATCTGTTTACAAAATGGTACATGAAGATAAGCACTTTGAATCATCCTATCACCCTTTCAAAAAAGAGAATGCAGGAGAATCTCCTGCACAATCTTAATTTTCTTCATCCATTGAAAGAACTGCCATGAATGCTTCTTGTGGTACTTCAACACTACCAACTGCTTTCATACGTTTCTTTCCTTCTTTTTGTTTTTCTAACAGTTTTTTCTTACGTGAAATATCCCCTCCATAACATTTCGCCAATACGTTTTTACGTAATGATTTAATGTCTGCACGGGCAATAATTTTACCATTAATGGCTGCTTGGATTGGAATTTCAAATTGTTGTTTTGGAATTAATTTTTTCAATTTTTCACAAATCGCACGTCCTCGTGGATATGCAAAATCACGGTGGACAATACTTGACAAGGCATCGACAACTTCACCATTTAATAAAATATCCATTTTTGATAATTTATTAGCTTGGTAACCAATTAATTCATAGTCAAAAGATGCATATCCTTTTGAACATGATTTTAATTTATCAAAGAAATCATACACAATTTCACCTAATGGTAATTCATAAATTAAGTTCATACGGCTATCATCAATATATACCATATCTTGATAGTTTCCACGTTTACGTTGACATAGCTCCATAATCGCACCGACATATTCTTTTGGTGTCATAATACTTGCCTTTACAAAAGGTTCTTCAATACGATCAATTTTTTGAATATCTGGTAAATGACTTGGGTTGTCAATTTGGACCATACTTCCATCGGTTAAATAAGCATGATAGACAACACTAGGTGCTGTCGCAATCAAATCAATTTTAAATTCACGCTCAATACGTTCCTGAATAACATCCATATGTAATAACCCTAAGAAACCACATCTAAATCCAAACCCTAAAGCTTGCGATGTTTCGGCTTCGTATTGAAGCGCGGCATCATTTAGTTGTAGCTTATCTAAGGCATCACGTAAATCATTGTATTTGTTAGAATCAATTGGATATAAACCACAATATACCATTGGGTTCATTTCACGATATCCTACTAATGGCTCACTCGCAGGATTTGATACCGCAGTAATCGTATCCCCGACACGGACATCGGCAATCGATTTAATCGATGCACATAGCCATCCTACTTCCCCACAATGTAACATATCACGTTTTACTTCTTTCGGATTACGAATACCACATTCTAATACTTCGTATTCTGCTCCTGTAGCCATAAAACGGACTTTATCTCCAACCTTAATATTACCTTCTTTTACACGTACATAGGCAATAACACCACGATATGCATCGTATAAAGAGTCAAATACTAAAGCTTGCAGAGGCGCATTTTCATCCCCTGCAGGCGCTGGTACAGCACGAACTACATATTCTAATACATCACGAATATTAATTCCATTTTTCGCTGAAATTAACGGTGCTTCCGATGCATCTAATCCAATTACATCTTCAATTTCTTTTTTTACCACATCTGGTTGTGCACTTGGTAAATCAATTTTATTAATAACTGGTAAAATTTCTAAGTCGTTATCTAATGCTAAATAAACATTGGCTAAGGTTTGGGCTTCAATTCCTTGGGCTGCATCCACAACTAAAATAGCTCCTTCACAAGCCGCTAAAGAACGTGATACCTCATATGTAAAGTCGACGTGACCTGGTGTATCGATTAAATGAAAGATATAATCATTTCCATCTAACGCAGTATATTTTAACTGAACTGCATTCAGTTTGATTGTAATTCCTCGTTCTCTTTCTAAATCCATAGAATCTAGAAGCTGTTCTTTCATTTCACGTTGTTCCACCGTTTCCGTTAGCTCTAAAATACGGTCCGCTAACGTTGACTTTCCGTGGTCAATGTGTGCAATGATGGAGAAATTTCGCATATTTTTTTGGTTCATATGTTTTCACTCCCAACAGTTGTATATTATAACAGATTTATCTTACTCAAAACAAGCACCAACTAATTGTTTTCCCGCTCCATTAAAGAATGGTTTGGCTGCCATTTTTCCTTTACCTTCCATTTGAATTTCTTCAATTAGAATATATCCATTTAAGGCAGTAACTAGTAATGCGTCTTTGTCTAAGCCGATTACTTTACCAGCTACTTCATTGTGCGCTTTACGTAGCATTTTGGCTTTGTGGAATTTGTATTTTTTTCCTTGAATCATCGCATATCCCGTTGGCCAAGGAATTAAACCACGAATGTGATTATAAACTTCTTGAACATCGCGATGGAAATCGACATGTTCTTCTTCTTTGGTAATCGCGTATGCAAATGTCGCTTGAGCTTCATCTTGTTCGACAAAGATTGCTTCTCCATTCACTAATTTTTCCACGCTTTCCAATAATAAAGCTTGACCACAAATTGTTAAACGATCATATAACTCACCCATTGTTTCATCTTCCCCAATGGTAAGCGAACTTTGGGCCATTACAGCTCCAGCATCCATTCTTTTGACCATCCGCATGATGGAAATTCCAGTTTCTTTTTCACCATAAATAATCGCTTTATGAATTGGTGCTCCACCACGAAGCTTTGGTAATAAGGATGCATGGACATTAATACTTCCATATTTAGGATATTGTAATAAGGCTTCAGGAATAAATTGTCCATAAGCACATGTCACAATTAAATCACATTCAATATTCATTAATGATTCATATTCTTTCGCAATCGAAATTGGTTGAATGACTTCAATATCATGTTCTAACGCAAATTGTTTGACTTCACTACATTTTAATTGTTGTTTACGACCTGCTTTTTTATCAGGTTGTGTCACAACCGCACTAATTTCATATCCATTTGTATATAGGGTTTCTAGCATGCATTTCGCAATTTCTGGTGTCCCCATAAATAAAATTTTAATATTTTTCAAAAGAATTCCTCCGTTTCCTTGATATTTTATCATATATTTCACAATTTATCACTATCCAATCCATTGTGTGATTAAAATATAAAACAGTTGAAAGAAGATTTCAACCACTTTCACAATCAACTCTGAACATTGTAAAGCCAATTGCGATGCACGATTATCAAAAGTTAAGGTTACATTGGAATATTGATGAAAATCTTGCACTGAAACTTGTGTAGACAATAATATTAACAATAGAATCAAAGATAAGTCAATCATAAAGCGTTTCATGAGGAACGCTCCTTAAAGTATTCATCAATTCCTTCTGCTAACACTTCAACTGAATTCTTGACCTCTTGAAAAGTATTGGCTTCACTTCCCACCTCAATTAAAACCATTGCGTCATTGACATATTGATTATAATACGCAATATCTCTTGTCATAATCGAACGCATAATTCCAGGTGCTTGTTGGTCAATTTGTTGATGTAAAGAACTAGCAAGTGCTAAAAGCTTATCATAATTTTGATTACTTCCCCCAATTACAAACATCATTTTTGCGTACTGCTTTTGTTGGTATTCAAATACACTTAAAGAACGATCTATCGAATCACGGTGAAAATCAATAATTAGGTCATAGGAATCTTTCTTTAACGTATCGTTCAAATAAGCATAAGATGCATAATACGATTCATTATAAGTTAAAGCATTGGTATCTAAATAAGCTTGAACACTACGCTCTTCGACAAGTACCTCATAACCTTTCGCTTCTAATAGCGATTGTAAGTATTTAGAACCTTCTATGACCGTTCCTTGGTCTTGATATCCTTCTTCTTGATGCGTACTATAAATATAAATCTTTCTTCCATTCTTTTTTGTTTGTATTTGAGGCTGCACCTTTTCTTTTACGATTTTTGGCGTTGATGGCATGGGCGATGCTTGATAGTAACATAGTTGTTGTTTGATATTAAATTGAGTATGTAAGAAATCATCATCCCATTGATATTGAATCCATTGAAGCTTCGTTTTATTAAAAAAATCTCTCATTGCCTCTTTGATTGGCATATATATTAATACCGATATAATCAAACAGAGCTTAATTAATATACTAAATTTTGGTTTCATCTATTACACCTCTATACACCATATGAATGTCTCTCAATAT
>JAXJYR010000038.1:0-1390 GCA_036306885.1 Longicatena sp. | reverse complement strand
ATACAATGCAGACCATCAATCATTTTTCGCCCTTCCAAACGATTCAAATTACGGCTAAGGATAAAATTTGTTTCTTAGAAGAACGTGATTGTGATCCTGATAAATGTAGCTATGCAATAGGTTATTATGAACGTAATAAGGATGCCATCCAAGCGTTATTAAATAAATACGATTTAATTACCAAACAAGAGGTACAAGAAATTGCCCGTATCCATCATGTGTGTCCCTTTGAATTAAGCTTAGACACCTTATTATACTGTGATGTCATTATTTGTGATTATAATTATGCCTTTGATCCAAAAGTTTATTTAAAACGCTGTTTCGACGAGAAGCATCGCTATACCCTATTAGTCGATGAATGTCATAACTTAGTTGATCGTTCTTTATCGATGTATTCAAGTGAACTACAATTATCCCAATTAGAAGCATTAAAAGAAATTTCTTGTAGTGATCAAAACGTATTAAAAGCATATCATCGTCTTTGTGATGAATTGTTAGATTTATATGATGAAAATCAAGAATATGTTTATGATGAAGAAAATGATACAACGATTATTGATGCTTGTTATAACTTACAAAAACATCTACAGGTTTATTTACGAAATGAGGAACAAGCTCCGAAGCAATGGAGTGACTTATATTTCTTAATCAATGATTATCTTCGTATTAGTGATTATTATGATGAACATTATTATTGCCTGATTCATTCCTTCCAAGGCGATGTAACCATTAAACAATATTGTATGAATGCTAGTAATCCTTTACGTAAGATTTATCAATATGTGCATAATGTCATTTTCTTTTCAGCTACATTATCACCACTTCGTTATTACCAAAATATGTTGGGCGCAAGTATTGAAGATAAAGCGTATGATTTTCCTAGTATTTTCCCTAAAGAAAATACCCTAAGTATCATTCATCGCACTTTATCGACACGTTATCAACATCGTGATGATACCTTATTAGAAGTAGTAGAAAGTATTTATGCTGCGATTATGGGTAAAAAAGGTAATTATTTAGTCTTTGCCCCTAGTTATATCTACCTTCAAGCGATTTATGACTTATTTATAACCCTTTATCCAAACTTTAAAACAATTATCCAAACAAGTGATCAAAGTGAAGCCGATAAACAAGCCTTCCTTCAAGCCTTTCAATCCAATGATGAACATTTAGTTGGTTTTGCGATATTAGGAGGAATGTTTAGTGAAGGAATTGATTATCTAGGTGAACAGTTAATTGGAAGTATTATAGTCAGTGTGGGAATGGGTACGCCAACCAAAGAAAAAGAGCTCATGAAAGCTCACTTTGACACCTTAGATTTAGATGGGTTCTCTTATGCCTATCGTTATCCTGGTATGAATAAAGTACTACAAGCGGCAGGTCGTGTTAT
>JAXJYR010000037.1:0-2585 GCA_036306885.1 Longicatena sp. | reverse complement strand
TAATGGAGCGGGTGATGAGAATCGAACTCACGTAGTCAGCTTGGAAGGCTGAAGTTCTACCATTAAACTACACCCGCATTTCTTAATGCCCTTGTATTATACCTATAAGCGAAAGAAATTGCAAGAGTTTTTTTTATTTTTTTTAAAAAATTATATTTCAAGATGATATGTGCTTAAAATGATTCGACAAAAGATAAAAATAATTGAATTCCAAGTCAAACAGTAGTAAAATAAGGACTATCTATAAGAGATGGAGGAACACTTATGAATATTGAAACAAAATGTCTTCATTCAGGATATGAACCAAAAAAATGGAGAAGCAAGAACGCTTCCAATTTACCAAAGTACTACATTTAAATATGATTCTACGGAACAAGTAGCGAAGCTATTTGATTTAAGTGAATCAGGTTTCTTCTATTCACGTATTGGAAACCCAACTGTTGACGCAGTCGAAAAGAAAATTTCTGATTTAGAAGGTGGAATTGGTGCACTTTGTACTACAAGTGGACAAGCTGCTACATTCTTAGCATTAATGAATATTTGTCAAGCAGGTGATCATTTCGTTGCGAGTGCTGCTATTTATGGTGGTACTGTTAACTTATTTGCGATTACCTTTAAAAAATTTGGTGTCGATGTGACTTTTGTTGATCCAGACGCAACCCAAGAAGAAATTGAAGCTGCCATTCAAGATAATACCAAAGCAGTATTTGGGGAAACTATCGCAAACCCTGCATTAAATGTATTAGATATTGAAAAGTTTGCGAAGGCTGCACACAATAAAGGGGTACCATTAATTGTGGACAACACATTTGCTACACCAGTTTTATGTCGTCCATTTGAATGGGGTGCAGATATTGTAATCCACTCTACAACAAAATACATGGATGGACACGCACTTCAAGTTGGTGGTGTCATTGTCGATAGCGGAAACTTTAACTGGGATAATGGAAAATTCCCTGGTTTAACAACACCAGATGAATCTTATCATGGTATTGTATATACTGAAACTTTTGGAAAAGCGGCTTATATTACGAAAGCGCGTGTACAATTAATGCGTGACTTAGGATGTTATCCAGCAGCTCACTCAGCATTCTTATTAAACCTTGGATTAGAAACATTACACGTGCGCATGCAACGTTACTGTGAAAACGCTCAAAAAGTAGCGGAATTCCTAAGTGAATTACCAGAAGTTGAATTTGTTAAATATGCTGGATTAAAATCTGATAAATACTATGATTTAGCGCAAAAATATTTACCAAAAGGATGCTGTGGTGTTATTTCACTTTCAATGAAAGGTGGAAGAGAACGCGTTGCGAAGTTTATTGATGCTTTAAAATTAATTTCTTTAGAAGTACACGTTGCGGATATTCGTACATGTGTTTTACATCCAGCAACTTCAACCCACCGTCAATTAACAGATGAACAATTAATTAACTGTGGTATTACACCAGGATTAATTCGTTTATCAGTAGGACTAGAAAACGTGGATGATATTATCGCTGATATCAAACAAGCAATTGCCGTTCTTGGAGAATAAATATGCCTATTAATATACCAAATGGATTGCCAGCGAAAGATATTTTAGAAAGTGAAAAGATTTTTGCATTAGAAGAAGATATTGCGAAAAAACAAGATATTCGTCCCTTAAAAATTGTGATTTTAAATCTAATGCCTAAAAAAATTGAAACAGAAACCCAAATTTTACGTTTGATTTCAAAATCACCTTTACAAGTTGATATCGATTTTATGAAAGTAAGCTCGCATGTTTCTAAAAATACAAGTGCTGACCATTTACTTAAATTTTATGATGACTTTGCCGTATTGAAAGAAAACTATTATGATGGTTTAATCATTACGGGTGCACCTGTGGAACATTTAGAATACGAAGATGTCGATTACTGGAAAGAGCTTTGTGAAATTATGGAGTGGAGTAAAACCCATGTATATTCAACCATTTATATTTGTTGGGGAGCTCAAGCAGGATTGTATTATCATTATGGTATTCAAAAAATATTAATGCCGTATAAAGTTTTTGGGGTATTCCCACAAGTACTTTGCGATGAATATAACTTCTTAACGAATGGATTTGATGAAGTACATTACACTCCACACTCTCGTCACACATCAATTGATGAAGAAGCACTGGCGAAGGTAAATGAATTAGAAGTATTATCAAAATCAGATATGAGTGGTTCAAATATCATTGCAACCAAAGACTTCCGTCGCATCTTTATTTTGGGACACTTAGAATATGCAAAAGAAACATTGTCAAATGAATATTATCGTGATTTAACCGCAGGAAAAGAAATTACGATTCCATATAACTATTTTCCTGATGATGATCCAAACAAAGAACCTATTTTGACATGGCGTTCACATGCAAATCTATTGTATCGAAACTGGTTAAACTATGTTTACCAAATGACACCATATGATTTAAAAGAGTTAGTAGAAATTTAAATTATGGAGCTATAATGTATAAATGATATTTATCATTTAACGGTTATAGCTCTTTTTTAATTTAAGAATTGAAATGGCTTACAAAAAAAAGTCATTATGTTATAATGTAGCAAAAGACGCTAGAG
>JAXJYR010000036.1:0-5606 GCA_036306885.1 Longicatena sp. | reverse complement strand
GTATATACCCAAGAACTAATTCAAAAACAAATTGAAAATGACTTCGATGTTTTATATATCGGTAAAAAAGGTCATCCTGAAGCCGAAGCAGTACTAGCCATTTCATCACGTGTTCATTTAATTGAAAATGTAAATGATATTGACCAATTACCGTCCTTTAACAATTTGTTTGTGTCAAATCAAACCACTATGTCTTTATTTGATATCGAAGCTTTATTTAAAGCGATTGAAATCAAATATCCTCATGCTATTTTTGCCCAAGAAATATGTCAAGCAACAACAATGCGACAAAAAGCCATTGCCGATATTAATGCCGATGAAGTAGAATTATTGTATATTGTCGGAGACAAAGCAAGCAACAATTCCAATCGTTTAGCACAAATCGCTAAGGAACATGGTGTAAAAAATGTTTATTTAATTGATAGTGTGGAAGATATCGAACCTGAACAACTTACAAACATTCAATGCTGTGCCGTAAGCTCTGGTGCTAGTACTCCAACTTATCTAACTAATCAAGTGATTGAATATTTAGAAAATTATCCAAATATGAATCGTCCTTGTGTAAATATTCAACATATCTTATAAGACTGTTTAGAAACAGTCTTTTTTTAATACTCTTTGCATCATTTCATAGCGTTGATGTAAAGATGTATAATCTTCATGGTTTTGCGGAAGATGACTTAATATACGTTCTAATCCTGTTATTTGATGATTCATCCAAGCTTCAAATAATGGGTGTTGATACAAGTCATATCCAAATTGAATTTGTTCTTCGCTTAGTTCTTGTTGCCCATAGGTAACATTTAATATTTGGTAATAATGGTGTTCATGGACAAGTTCTTCATGAAGAATTTGAAATCCATTTTGATTTAACCAGCGTCTTAAAATTTCAACATGAACATTTGATTGTAGAATCAATTGTTTGATGTTTTTGGCATATTCTAAATCATTGGTTAATATACTTACAATAGTTTCACTTCCCATTCCAGCAATGACAATACTATCGACATCATTGGGTAAAGAAGCTAATCCATTTTGTAATCTCGTTTGTATCTTATCTTGTACATTTGCTTTTTGAATTGCTTCTGCAGCTCTCGATAGAGGTCCTTGTGCGACATCGCAAGCATATGCTTTTTCAACCTTGCCATCCAATACAAGGGCAATCGGAAGTTGACCATGATCAGTTCCGATATCAGCTAAAATACAAGGGCTATTTACTAAATCGTAAATAGCCTGTAATCTTTGACTTAATTTCATGAATTAACGATTTGCAAAGTCTTTTAATCGTTTAGAACGGGTTGGATGTTTTAATTTACGTAAAGCTTTCGCTTCAATTTGACGAATACGTTCACGTGTAACGTTAAATTCACGACCTACTTCTTCTAATGTTCTTGTTCTTCCATCTAATAATCCAAAACGTAAACGTAATACTTTTTCTTCACGTTCTGTTAATCCTTGTAATACAGAGTTAATTTCATCTTTTAATAATTGGTTATTTGCATATTCATCTGGTGATAATGCATCTTTATCTTCAATAAAATCTCCTAAGTGTGAATCATCTTCTTCCCCAATTGGTGTTTCTAATGAAACTGGTTCTAAAGCGATTTTTTGAATTTCACGTACTTTTTCTGGTGATAGTCCATCCATATGTACAGAAATTTCTTCAGCTGTTGGATCACGTCCTAAATCTTGTACTAACTGACGTTGAATACGTGTTAGTTTGTTAATTGTTTCAACCATGTGTACTGGAATACGAATAGTTCTAGCTTGATCGGCAATCGCACGCGTAATTGCTTGACGAATCCACCAAGTTGCATAAGTAGAGAATTTAAATCCTTTTGTATAATCAAATTTTTCTACTGCTTTTACTAGCCCCATGTTACCTTCTTGGATTAAATCTAAGAATAACATTCCACGTCCAACATATTTTTTGGCAATTGATACAACTAAACGTAAGTTTGCTGAAATTAGTTTATTTTGTTGTAATCTCCACTTGCCACAATTTCATTTAGGCGTTCTGTTTCTTCTTCACTTAAGTACATATCATCAAATTTTTTGTTTAATAATTCGATAAAGAAGTCACGGTTATCAGAAATACTTTCATCGATGGCAGCACTTTCTTCCATATCTTGAACTTCATCTAATAAAGCTTGAATCGTATCAACTTCGGTATCACAATTAATTGCTAAAATTCTTTTCGCAATTTCTCCAGCTTTGATTGAAGCCGCAATATATGGTTCTTCACGTGAATCTAACAATTCTACACGCCCAATTTCTTTAAGATATACTTTAACTGGGTCATTGATTTTAGCTTGCGATGCATTGGCAAAGCTTTGTTCAAGCTGTTCAATCTCTGATGACATATCTTCTTCATCAATAGAATCATCTAAAAAATCTAAACCGTCATCACCGTTATCATTTAGCAGATCTTCATCTAATAATTCATCTTCTGCATCATTCGCAATTTGAATTCCTTCTTCACTTAAAAAGTCTAATAAGGTTTCAAATTGATCTTCTTTTAATTGTAAATGTTTACATTTTTCAATTACATCAGCTTGTTGAATCACTTCACCACGATGATAAGCATCAATGATTTCGTCTTTGATTTCGTCTAATGTCTTTTGTTTTTGTACACTACTCATAAGACACTTCCTTTCTTTAGTAGTACGAATCACAACTGATAGCACAAATACCTTCTAACGCATATCTGCAATTCCTTATATAAGGTCTACTATTTTGGTATTTAAGCTTCAATTAGATTACATTCTATATTTTTTCAAAAATCATTTTTATGATTCTTGTTTTTTGTCTTTATTTAACATTTCACTACGTTGTTTGATATACGTAATTTTTTCATCAGCATATTTAGCTTTTAATAAAGGATCATTAGTTTGCGCAATCAATACATTTAAACGACGGATCTTTTCTTCATGATAACACAGTTTTAATGTTTCAATTGTTTCAGCTAATACATCCATTTTTAATTCATCTGATGCTAAATCCCATTCACTAATATTTAATAGTAATTCCTTAACATCATCTTCTTTAATAACATCTAAAAGTTTTGCGACGGATAATTCCGTAGCATTGCGATATTCATCAATAATGTATAAGGCCAGTTTATTACATGTTGGGGTTAACAAAACTCCTAACTCATTTTTAAAATAAGTAGCAGCATGTCGAGAAATTAACATTTGTGATAACACAGCATATTCACTGTGTAAAGTTTTCGTTTTAGGATAAACGATATAACTTTTTTGTTGACGTTTTTCCTTGTAATTGTTGTTGGAAGGTTTAACAACACGTTGTTGCATATCATATCCTGTCAACTCACGTAGACGGATATAATAACTATCTTTTTCAAATCCATCGGAAATGGCATGAATCTCTTTCACAATCTCTTCTGCAAATGCTTTACGTTGGGAATGATTTTGTAAATCATAACGACGTTGCAAATACATAAATAAGAAATCAATCCATGATATCGTTTTTTTCAAACGTGCTTTAAATTCATCTAATCCATATGCTTCAATGATTTCGTCAGCATCCATACCACTGCGATTATCAACAATTTCAAAATTTAAGCCATGCTCATTGGCTAGTTTTGAAAATTTATAAGTTGCCGCAACCCCAGCATCGTCTCCATCATAAAAGAGCGTGATACCGATACCAAGACGCTTTAATAAAAGGAGTTGATCCTTCGTTATTGCTGTTCCGAGCATTGCCACCGCATTATCTAGTCCTGCTTTGGCAAAGCTAATCACATCCATAGCCCCTTCCACCAAATATACTTGTTGAAAGGAACGTAGTTTTTCTTTGACACGATGGTAGTTAAAGACTGTATTTCCTTTATGGTATAGGGGTGTTTGTGCTGTATTAATATATTTGACTTGATCTTCACGAACACGACGCGCCGTAAAGGCAATTACCTTCCCTTGCGGATCATGAATAGGAATCATCAATCGATTTTCAAATATATCATGCATCCCTGAAGCATTCATCATACATAAACCACTTTGGATTAAAACTTCATCAGTATGTTTCTTTGCATGTAAAAATTTGTATAATGCATCACCACCTGGGTTAAATCCAAACCCAAAACGATGACGTAATTCATCATGAATACCACGTTTCTTCAAATATTCTCTTTGTTCCATACCAATGATACTATCCAATTGATAAGCACAAAATTCACTTGCATCATGTAAGGCAGCATACATTGCCGCATGAAAAGGATCTACACTTTTAGTAGGTAATACGAGCGATTGTTCTAATTCAATCCCTACCATTCCTGCAACTTTATATACGGATTCCAAATATGAAATATTTTCGATTTTTCGTACAAAGGTAAAAACATTTCCTCCTTCACCACAAGCAAAGCATTTATAGATTTGTTTATCCTTTGAAATATTCATACTGGGAGAATGATCATCATGAAAGGGGCAGATGCATTTATATGATCGTCCTGCTTTGTGGAGTTGAACATATTGTCCTAATACTTCTACAATATCAGCACGATTGCGAATCTCGTTGATTTTATCTTCACTTAATTTCGCCATCTACTCCACCCCTTTCATTCATGATTAAAATCTAATACGTGACTCTACGTAGTTTACTAAATCATCAATCGCAACACGTTCTTGTTCCATTGAATCACGATGACGAATTGTTACACATCCATCATTTACTGTTTCATAGTCAACTGTGATACAGAAAGGTGTACCAACAGCATCTTGACGACGGTAACGTTTACCGATACTTCCAGCATCATCGAAGTCACAGTTTGCATATGGAGCTAATTTAGCAAATACTTCCATTGCTTGATCATTTAATTTTTTAGTTAATGGCATAATACATGCTTTTACTGGAGCAATTGCTGGGTGTAAACGTAATACCACACGTGTATCGTTTTCTAATTCTTCTTCATCATATGCATCACACATTACTGCAAGTAACATACGTTCAACCCCAACACTTGGTTCAATACAGTAAGCTAAGTATTTTTCATTTGTTGTAGGATCGTTGTATTCTAATGATTTTTTACTTGTTTCTTGGTGTTGTTTTAAGTCGTAATCAGTACGGTCTGCGATTCCCCATACTTCTCCCCAACCAATTTGGGCACGGAAGTTATATTCAATATCACAAGTTCCTTTAGAATAGAAAGCTAATTCTTCTGGTGTATGATCACGGAAACGAAGATTTTCTGCTTTTACCCCTAAATCTGTCAAAAACTTCATACAGTATTCTTTATAATAAGCATACCATTCTAAGTCAGTTCCTGGTTGACAGAAGAATTCTAGTTCCATTTGTTCGAATTCACGTGTACGGAAAATGAAGTTTCCTGGAGTGATCTCGTTACGGAAACTTTTACCGATTTGTCCAATACCAAATGGTAATTTTTTACGTGTTGTACGTTGTACGTTTTTGAAGTTAACAAACATCCCTTGTGCAGTTTCTGGACGTAAATAAATAGTGTTTTTACTATCTTCTAAAATTCCTTGGAATGTTTTAAACATTAAGTTAAATTGACGAATATCTGTGAAGTTTGCTTTTCCACATTTTGGACAAGTTAAGTGGTTTTCGTCAATGTAGCTTTTCATTTGTTC
>JAXJYR010000035.1:0-7541 GCA_036306885.1 Longicatena sp. | reverse complement strand
GGCATTAACTTTAGCTGCCAAAGCTTGTCTTCAAAGTGGAATCGGAACCTTAACATTAATGGTTCCAGATTGTATCTCATCAATATTAGCGATGAAACTAGAGGAATGTATGTTATTATCAGCACCATCTAAAGATGGATATTTTGATGAACAAGCCATTTCTTTATTAAAAGAAGTTCTTCCACAATATGATTTTATTGTGATTGGCAACGGAATGGGAAGAAGTGATACTTGTCGCAAAATGGTAGAAGCAGTGTTACAGAGTGATAAACCATGTATCATTGATGGTGATGGAATTTATTTGGCAGCCCAATGTGATATCCCTCAACACAAAGCAATTTTAATGACACCACATGTGAAAGAAATGTGTTATTTATGTCATTTAGAAATGAAAGAAATGCTGACACAGCCTTTTGAAATCGTTACATCATATGTCCATCAATATCCTAATGTAACGATTGTATATAAAGATGCCTTTAGCTTGATTGCCAATACAACGGAAACATATTTTTACTATCAACCTAATACAGCCTTAGCCAAAGGGGGAAGTGGCGATGTACTATGTGGAATCATTGCCGGAATGTATGGACAAAGTAAGGATTTATTAAAAGCAACCTGCTGTGGAGTATATTTGCATAGTCATTGTGCGATAGAAAGTAGTGAACAATACGGTGAAGATAGTTCACAAGCAAACAATTTAATTGCCAATATAAGAAAAATACTAAAAAAATTACGAAAAAAATAAAAAAAACACTTGCATATTATTCATAAATATAATATACTATAACCACTGATTCGGATAACGAAACAGTGATGTGCCGACTTAGCTCAATTGGTAGAGCAACTGACTTGTAATCAGTAGGTTGTGGGTTCAAGTCCTATAGTCGGCACCATTTTTTTATTTCTAAGAGACTTCTGTAATCGGAAGTCTTTTTTTTGAATAAAGTAAAAAGTTATACAGTTTTGCGACTGTATAACTTTTTTAAATCCAATTGAAATGTTTACAAGCAAGATAAACACCATCATCATCGCTATCTGCTGTAATATAAGAAGCTAATGCTTTGACTTCCTCTACTGCATTTCCCATCGCAATGGAGAAAGGTGCTTGTCGAAACATTTTGACATCATTGATACCATCGCCAAAGACAATTACATCATCGGGATTACCTTGCATAAGTTCTATGGCTTTTAAAATACCTTTGTATTTATCATCAGGTTCAATGATTAAGAATTGATTGTTGTAGTGCATAATACCTAATTGTTTCAGCTCTGGGATTTGATTGGCATCACGATAATCCATCGCTAAAAATAAACGACGAATCGAAGGGTAATTTTCAATCTTAAAATTAGGGACAACCGATACATCCATGAATTCAGAAAAATCAACTGTTTGGTCATCAAATAGTGAATCAGGGGCAATTCGATGACGACTATCCTCATGACTAATCGCAATACCGATTCCTAAGGCACGAGCTTTATGATATATGGTTTGTGCCAATTGTTGGTTTACACTTTCATAAGAAATGATTTCATCGTTAATGATGACCATATTACCACCTTCACAAATGGCATGGTGGATACCAATGCGTTTCATAAAATTGCGTGCACGAAAGGCAGCACGACCTGTTGCAATTGCCACAAAATGTCCTTTAGCTTGTAACAGTTCGATACATTGTCTAGTACTTTCAATAATTTTATCAAATTCTTTGGCACTTGTTAGAGTACCATCAATATCAAAAAAGAAGTATTTTTTTGACATGTTCTTCACCTCATATATATTTTAATAGAAGATAATAAAAGTGCAAAGTAGATGTTTTCTTAGAATTTATGCAAACGCTTAGATTTTATGTCATTCCTGCAAATTTAATAGTCGAAAGCGGTTTATATATGATATACTTACACTGTAATAATGTGCCTTGAAAAAACATATGTCCCCTTCATATGTAATAACGAGGTGTCATTGTTAGATTTTCATTATGAGGAAAGGAGAAACTATGAAAACAAATTTCTTGAAAAAAAGCCTTACTGCCTTACTTTCGTTAAGCATGGCATTCTCTGCTATGACTTTACCAACTTTTGCGGCAAATGTAGAAGAAAAATTAACAATTGCTACTGTAACTGCAAATTCTGAGTATGCTGGTAATGGAATTAACTTGGTAAAAGATGGAAATGCTGGAACTTTCTGGGAGACAAACTGGGCAGCAGCAAATCATTCACCAAGTGAAACAAACCCAATTGTTGTAACTGCAATGTTAACTGAAACTGAAAAAGTTTCAACAATTAAAATCACTCCACGTCAAGGTAGCAATATCAGTGGTGGGGATGCAAACGGACGTTTTATTAAAGCACGTTATACTTATTTAGATGATGGGGGAAATGCAATTGGAGAACCATTTACATTAACTCATGGAACTGCAGGATCTGCACCAAGTGAAGCAGATATCGTGATTGAAGTTAATGCTGAAATTGCTGGTTTAAAAATTGAAGTTTTAAGTGCATTTGCTGCAGGTAACGACGTAACTGCAACAATGGCTGAACTTGCTTTCTATAAAGAAGGGGCACCAATTGTTATTGATACAACAGCTTTAGAAGCTAAAATTGAAGAAGCTATCGCAACTGATATTTCTGGTATGAGTGCTGCATCTATTGCTGCATTATATAACCAAATTGGTATTGCGAAAAATGTTGTGAAAAATGCTACATCTAACGAGGAAGTAGCTGCAGCTATTATGGACTTAGAAGAAGCGATGAAACTTGAAGTTTCTGTAGAAAAAGATGTAATTAACTTAACAGGAACTAAAGATCTTCCTCGTGAATCTAACTTTAACGAAGGATGGTTATTCCGTGAAACTACAGATGAATCTTCTAATGTTGTATTAGATGAATCTCAATTTACATCTGTAAATCTTCCACACGACTTTAGTATCGACAATGATTACACAACACAAGGGGAAGCTGAATCAGGATACTTGTTAGGTGGAACAGGATGGTACCGTAAACACTTCGTACTTCCTGCAAGTGCTGCTGGAAAACAAATCACTTTAAACTTTGATGGATCTTACATGGACACTTATGTTTATGTAAATGGTGAATTTGTTGGAGAACACCACAATGGATACTCTCAATTTACAATGGATTTAACTGATTATGTAGTTGCAGATGGAAAAACTGATAACGTAATCGCTGTTAAAGTTGTCAACACAATCCCATCTTCTCGTTGGTACTCAGGATCTGGTATTTACCGTGATGTTACATTATTTGTAAAAGAATCAACACACATTAAACAAGATGGATTATTTGTTCACACTGAAAACGTTTCTGCTTCTAAAGCTACAGTAGTAGTAGAAAATGAAATTGAAAATGCTACAGGAAGTGTAAAAACAACTATTTACGATAAAGATGGAAAAGAAGTTGCAACGAACACAGTAAATGCTGCAGCTGCTACAAAACAATCATTTGATATTACAAACCCAGATTTATGGTCAGTTGATACTTATACTCCTGCACTTTACACAGTAAAATCAGAAATTATTGTGAATGGTGTAGCTGTTGATACAGTAGTAGATAAATTTGGTATTAAATCTATTCGCTTTGATCGCAATACTGGATTCTACTTAAACGGTGAAGCAATGAAATTAAAAGGTGTTTGCCAACACCACGACCAAGGGGCTTTAGGTGCTGCGGCAAACTACCATGCTATTTATCGTCAAGTTAAAATCTTAAAAGACATGGGATGTAACTCAATCCGTGTTACTCACAACCCTGCTTCTGAAGCATTATTAGATGCTTGTGATGAATTAGGTATGGTAGTGATTAACGAAATGTTTGATGGATTATACCGTGCTAAAAACGGTAACTCTTACGACTTCGCTCGTTGGTTCAACCAAACAGTAAGCACAAACCAAGATTTAATGGGTGTAGCTTCTAACATGACATGGGCTGAATTCTCAGCACGTCAAACAGTACGTATGTCAAGAAACCACGCATCTATCATCCTTTACTCTGTTGGTAATGAGGTTCAAGAAGGTGCATCTGGAGACTGTTCAGGATACCCAGCAAAAATCCGTGAAATTTGTACATGGATGAAAGATGAAGACCCATATACACTTCCAACAGTTGGTTCAAACTGGTTAAAATCTGGAAATGGTACAGCTGTTAGCTACTGTACAGTAATTGCTGAAGAATTCGGTGGTCCAATTGGATTCAACTACGCTAATACTTCTCAAATGGAATCTTTACGTAATGCTCACCCAACATGGGTAGTTTACGGTTCAGAAACTTCTTCTGCTCACCACTCTCGTGATGTATACTACACACAAGGAAGTGACCAAGTGAACAAAGTTACAACAGATTACGAAAACGAAAGTTCTCGTGCTGGTTGGGGACACTCAGCTTCTACAGCATGGAAAATTGCTAATGAAACAACTTGGAACATGGGTGAATACGTATGGACTGGATTCGACTACCTAGGTGAACCTACTCCATGGAACAACACAAATAAAGGTGGAAGCTTCCCAGCTGCTCGTTCTTCAACTTTTGGTATCATTGATACAAACGGTTTATGGAAAGACATTACTTACTTATACCACAGCTTCTGGAATGAAGATGAAAGAACACTTCACGTAACAGATAGCTGGACTGCAAACATGGGATCAACTGTATTAATGCAAGTATTCTCAGATGCAGATAAAGTAGAATTATATGTAAACGGAAAACTATTTGGTTCTGATACATCAACTGTTCAATCAAATGGAAACCGTTACTTTAGTAATAGCAAATTCCACGCTGAATTCAACGTACCTTTTGCTGCAGGAACAGTTGAAGTAAAAGCATATGACTTAGTAAATGGAAACTATGTAGAAGTAAAAGACACAGTGGGTGTGAAAAAAGTAACAACTCCAGGTGCTGCTACTACAACTACATTAAAATCTGATCGTGATACTTTAGCTTGTGATGGATATGAATTAGCGTATGTTGAAATTAATGTTGTAGATAAAGATGGAAACATCTGTACAGAATTCAACAACAATGTAAACATTTCTGTTGAAGGTGAAGGAAAAATCGTTGGGGTTGACTCTGGTAAACAATCAGAAATGCAATCTTACCGTATTGATGATCCAAAACGTCACACAAAAGCGGTATTCAACGGTAAGTCAATCGCAATCGTTCAATCTACAAAACGTGCTGGAGAAATCAAAGTTAGCGTTTCTGGTAGTGGACTTGCAAAACAAACAATTACCTTAAACTCAGTTCCTGTATCTGACAGTACTGAAATCACTTCTGTAGAATACTCATCTAAATACGCTATCTTTGAAGGAGAAAACCTTGCTCTTCCTAAAACAGTAGAAGCAGTTCAAGAAAACGGTGCTACAGTTGAAAAAGACGTAACTTGGGATACAAGTGCTGTTAACACTAAAAAAGCTGGTATCTATACTGCAATTGGTACAATGGAAGGAACTAATGTAACATTCAACGCTGCTGTAACTGTATATGCTCCAGTTGCTGCTGCTGAAAACTACTCAGCTCTATACCACGAAGGTGGACACTTAGAACTTCCAACTGAAACAGTAGTTTACTACAAAGATGGAACAAAAGCTGGTACATACCCAATTCAATGGAAATACTACGATGTTAACGAATTTAAATCAGGAGATAAAGTGACTATCAATGGTACAGTTTCAATTGCATCTAAAACAATGCCAATCGTAGCTGAAATCCGTGTATTAGACCCACTTCCTGCCAAAGCAAACTTCGCTCAACAAGAAGGAGATATGCCAGTAATTTCTCAAAGCTGTACACGTACTGCGGATAACATCAATTCATTAAACAACGGTATCATTAACTCAACAGATGCGAACCAAAGATGGACAGACTGGAACCAACAAGGTGACCAAGTTGTTTGGGTACAATACGAATGGAAAAACAAATACACATTCGGAGAAATGGTTGCTTACATGTGGATGGATGGAAACGGATGTCAAGACCCTAAAAACATCGATTACACTATTCAAATGAAAAATGATGCTGGTGAATGGGTAAATGTACCTATCACATACATTACTGCAGTTGCTTACTACGATGGAGATGGAAAAACTACATTCGATATGCTTGAACCTGTTACAACAAACGGATTACGTTTAACAATGGACAAACGTCAAGCAAACATCTTCACAGGTATGACAGAATTAGAAGCAAATGAATACGTTGCAACTGTACCTGCTGAAACAAACGCAGATATGACTTCTATTAAAGTTAACGGACAAAAAATTGACACAACAGCTGGAACAGAATTCGAAGTTGAAGGAAAAGCTGACGTATTAAGCGTGGCTGTTGAAGACGTTAAAGTTGCTGAAACTGCTACTTACGTTGTATTAAGAGATGACACAACTGGAATCGTTCGTGTTATTGTTCGTGCTGAAGATGGAACAAACAAAACTTACGCATTTACATTCACTGATGCTGAAGCAGAACCTAAACTTCCTGCTAAAGTTGAAAATGTGAAAGCAAAAGATACAAACTACAAAACAATTACCTTAACTTGGAATGCTGCTGAAAACGCAACTGCTTACGAAGTTTACCGGAAAGCATACGACAGCGAAGAATTCAAACTTTACAAAACAGTAGAAGACACTACATTAGCTGTAAGTGGTGTGATGACTGGTAAAGAATATGCATTCTATGTCATAGCTAAAAACGAAGCTGGTGCTGCAGAAGCAAGTGCAACAGTAGTAAAAGCGACAACATTACATGGTGAAGTAACACTTGCAATTGAAAAAGTTTCAACATCTACATTCAAACTAAGTTGGAATGCTATTGATGGAGCAACTCGTTACATTGTGTATCGTAAACGTAATGACGACAAAATGAAAAAAGTCCTTACATTAGGTGCAAAAGACTTAACATACACGACAGCGGAACTGCCACATGGTGAATACCAATTCATCTTAAAAGCAGGACGTTACGATTCTAAAGATCGTGTGATGACTGATGCATCTAACACCGTAATTGGAAGTGTAGAAACACTAAGACCAACTGTTACATTAAAAGCTGCGACAAAAGCAGTAAAAGTTACATGGAACAAAATGGAAGGTGTAACACACTACCAAGTTTACCGTGCAACAAGTGAAGATGGAAAATACACAAAATTAATTACAACTACAGAAACAAGCTACACAGCTAAATCTTTAAGTAGTGGTAAAAAATACTTCTTCAAAGTACGTGGTTACAAAACATACAAATCTGGAACAGATATTAAATATACAGTTTATACTCCATATTCAGCAATTAAATATGTAACTGTAAAATAAATAACAATAAGGGATTGACTTCATGAAAAGTTAATCCTTTTTTATTGAATGTTTACAAAAATTAAGGATGTTAAAATAAACATATAGTTGGAGGAATTAGTGGAAGAAAATGGTACATCGCTGAGATTAGCTTAGGATAAAGTACAACGTACCACTGATACATTTATAACAAGTACATCATTAACATCAGGAAGTACATATACATATAAAGTAAGAGCATTTAAAATATCAAAT
>JAXJYR010000034.1:0-1693 GCA_036306885.1 Longicatena sp. | reverse complement strand
TGATAATGAACCATAAAAACGTGACCAAGTTATTTTTTTTCGTAACAACGCTTGGAGGCGATCACGAATATCAAACCATACCGCAAATCCAATCCCACCAATTATAACTAGTGAAGTAATTACCATTAAAACATAATAATGATGTTGATACACCAATAAAGAAGTTTCTCCTAAAGTATCAAATCCAGCATTACAAAAGGCAGACACACTTGTAAAAATACTATGAAATATTCCCGCTTTCCATCCATAATCAGGAATAAACACAAACATCAATAAAATAGCCCCAATAACTTCAAAACATACAACATATAAAATAATATCCTTAATAAATTTGCGCATATTTAATTGAGAATTTGAATTTAACATATCTTTCATCAGTCTTGTCTCACGAATAGACAAGCGTTTTTTCATAACACTCACAAACAATGCCATTAGCGTCATTAATCCAAGTCCACCAATTTGAATCATAAACAACATGACAATCTTCCCAAACAAAGTAAAAGAAGTTGCTAGAGGTATACTTCCTAAGCCTGTGACACATGTGGCACTTGTGGCCATAAATAATGCATCAATATAAGATAGCCATGTATGAGATTGATTCGAAATAGGTAAACATAATAAAAATGCACCTATAAATATCACCAACAAAAAACTCATTGCGATTTTTTGGGGATTACTTATTTTATCAAAATTAAGAAAACGATGAACAAACTCACTCATTTTTTTCGTCCTTTCTTTTTAATTACTTGTATTTTAACATGATGAAACCTATCTGACTATAACAATAATATAAACATTTAATAAAAAACAGGATTAATCCTGTTTCATAAAATATGCTTGATTACAATGACAAATTGGACAATACTCATCTAATTGGTTACTTTGATAACCACATGATATACATTGATATGCTTCTAGCTTTTCTTGTTGGACACAATCATGAAGTAAATCCACGAGTTTTAAATATAAATATTTACGATGAGATTGAATCGCTTTTTCTTGTTTCTCATCAATATCACAGCCTTGATAAACCATTTGATAATCACTTTCCAACTTATAACAAGCTTCTCTTAAAATACTTTCTACATTCATGCTTGGTAGTTCTTGTAGATGCATCGCACATTTTAATTTATGATCAGCTACCTTTTCGAATAAATCTGCTAATTGTACACAAGATTGTTCCTTTAATTTTAATGAAACTTGCATAAACCATAGCATATCTTGTAATTCATGAAGTTGAAGTGTTTCACAATGTTTTTTCATTTTTATACCTCTTTCTATTTTTTGAAGCCACATTTATTAAAAAATTTTATAAATTCATTTAAATATATGTTTTTATTTAATAAATATGCATATTAAAACAAAAATAAATAGACGAATAACAAATTATGTTTTAAAATAATCACGGAGGTATATATCTATGTTAAAAAAACATCCTTTTGATAATTTTGGTATCAACTTATTTAGTGAAAACGTGATGAAGGAATGTCTTCCTCATCCTATTTATACAAAATGGAAAACGGCCACACGTAAAGAAGACGCATTAGATCGTCCAACTGCCGATGCGATTGCCCATGCCATGAAAATTTGGGCAATGGAGAAAGGGGCAACCCATTTTACCCACTGGTTCCAACCTTTAACTGGTTCTACTGCTGAAAAACACGATAGCTTTATTGAGCCAGGAGAACACAAT
>JAXJYR010000033.1:0-11999 GCA_036306885.1 Longicatena sp. | reverse complement strand
TACCGATGGTTATAGTGAGTTAAAAGAAGTGGTGGAAAATCCACCGCAAAATGTTCGTTTTTTAGGTATTTTAACCCGTGATAAAATGAATCATTTTTATAACCTTGCCGATGTATTATTTATGCCAAGCTACAATGAATTATTTCCAATGTCGATTTTAGAAGCTGTCAATTTACATCTTCCATTAGTATTACGTGATTTAAGCTTATATGAAGATATTTTATTTCATAAGTATTTAAAAGGTAGTCAAAATGAAGAATTTATCGCAGCGATTGAAATGTTATATCAAGACCAAGCGGCATACCAACAAAGTAGCGAACATAGTAAAGCGATTAGTGAATATTATTCAAAAGAGAATGTGTTAAAAATTTGGAAAGATTTTTATACGAAAGTATATAATGAACAAGAGAGTGGAGCTTTATTAGCCCAACGTCGTCGTGATAAACAGAAAAAGAATGATTAAATGATAAAAGAAAGAGGTTATGTATGAACAATTCATGGAAAAAGAATTTATTTAACTTTGCATTAATCATTGTTTTCACCGTTTTAGTTTTATATTTTACACTAAAGGATCAGTTTCAAGCTGTAAGTCAGCTTATATTAAATATTAGCCCAATATGGTTAGTGATTATTTTACTATGGGGAATAGTTTATACTTGTGTGGTAGGTTGGATTATCGCTGTCTTTGGTAAAAGGTATCGCCAGGATTATTCACTTTTGAAGGGTATCGGAAATGCCTTTGTGGGGATTTTCTTTAGTGGTATTACACCAAGTGCAACCGGAGGACAATTTGCCCAAGCCTATATTTTTCATAAACAAGGAATCAAATATAGTGATGGAGCTAGTATTTTATGGGCTGATTTTATTGTGTATCAAACCACAATGATGTTGTATGTAACGATATTATTTTTGTTACGCTATACACATTTTATGAAATTATTGGGAGCTTGGATTTATGTAATTATCGCAGGATATATTGTCAATGTTTGTGTGATCTCAGCTTTATGGACAATGGCTTTATTTCCTAAGGTATATATACGTTTATCACATTTTGCCTTAGCTTTATTATATCGATTACATTTGATTAAAAATAAAGAGGAGACAAAGCATAAATGGGATGAACAATTAAATAGTTTTACGATAGAAATCAAAAAGCTACAAAAAGATAAAGCATTAATTATGAAAACAGTATTGTTAAATGTATTGAGAATGAGTGTACAATTCTCATTGCCATTCTTTATTAGTTTGGCTTTACAATCCAAAATCAATGCATCATCTTTTTTAGATTGTTTGGCATTATCGAGCTTTGTGTTAATGGCAAACTCATTTATTCCCATTCCTGGCGCAAGTGGTGGTACAGAGCTTGTCTTTGTGGCTGTTTTTCAAACGATTCTTGCAAGTGAAGCAATTGCTGGGAGTGTAATGCTTTTATGGCGCTTCTCAACTTATCATTTTGTGATGGTAGTGGGAGGTATTATGTTTATTATTCTAAAACGTTATTATGATACACATCGTATGGAGATAGAACCAAAGGAGGTTAAATCATGCGAATTGGTTTAGTCACAGATACTTATACTCCTAATATTAATGGAGTAGTATCTAGTATCGTAACCTTACAAAAAGAACTAGAATCACTAGGACACGAAGTCTTTGTGATTTGTAATCATAAATCAATGCGTAGTAAACGTGAAGGAAATATTTTACGTTTATCGGGAATTGAAATTAAATGGTTATATGGTTATACGTTTTCAACGCCATATCATAACCATGCCAAAGAAGAAATTGCGTCAATGAATTTAGATGTTATGCATATTCATACGGAGTTTGGAGTCGGAATGTTTGGAAGAATGTGTGCTAAACAATTAAATATTCCCGTCGTGATCACTTATCATACGATGTGGGAAGATTATACCCATTACATTAATATGCTAGATATTAATGAAGTAGATAAGGTGAGTAAAAAATTAGTAGGAACATTATCGAAACAAATTTCTAATCAAGCGCAAGCCGTCATTTCACCAAGTGAAAAAGCAAAAGAAAAATTAATGCAATATGGGGCGAAAACACCAATTTATGTGATTCCAACAGGATTAGATTTAAGTGCTTTTTATCCTCGTGAAAAAGATGAAGCGGTATTATCATTACGTCGTTCTTATGGAATTGAAGATGATGAAAAGCTAGTTGTCTTTGTAGGAAGAATTGCGCCTGAGAAAAGTATCGATATGGTAATTGATGCTTTTCAAATGATTCAAAATGAAAAAATTAGATTGATGATTGTTGGTGGTGGTCCTCAACTAGAAGAGCTTAAACAGCATGCGCAAAAATTAGGATTAAATCGTATTGTCTTTACGGATAAGGTAGAACGTGAAGAAGTCTCTAATTACTATGCTTGTGCCGATTGTTTTATTTCAGCATCGACAAGTGAAACCCAAGGAATGACTTATATCGAAGCCTTAGCTTGTGGATTAGTGGTATTTGCACGTTATGATGATGTAACCAATGATTTAATTCAAGAAGACCAAAATGGTTATTTATGTCATGATGCCCACGACTTTGCCCAAAAAATCGAAGCATATTTTCACAAAAGCGATGAAGAAATTACCCAGATGCAACGACAAGCACGCGATTGTGCAATGAAATATGATGCCAAAATTTTTGGTCAAAAAGTAATGAGTGTTTATCACCAAGCTATTTTAGATTTTAATGATGGCTATGCTGTTACTAAAATTAGAGTACATGATGACTATGTATCTATTACTGCCCAAAATGATTCAGAAATAGACGCTGTGAAAATACACATAACCTTAGATGATTACTTTAACTATAAGATTCGTCCTCATATGATGTTGGATCGTAATACGGTTTCATTATTATTACAAAAACAACGTGGGTTTGAAGCATATCGTGCAGCACTTAAAAAACTAGCACGAAAAGATTATTCGTGTGAGGAAATGCGTCGTTATTTAAAAGTTGAGCATCAATTAGATGAATTAGATTGTGAAAATTTAATTGATGTGTTAAAACAAAAGGACTATTTAAATGATCAAAAATTTATTGCATCTAAATTAGATAGTGTGAAATACTCTTTATATGGGAAAGCTAAAATCAAACGTAAGCTATTAAGCAAAGGATTAGATGAAGATTTAATCGATGAAGCATTAAGTCATTATGACGATTCTCAAGAAAGCTTAAAAGCTTATAATGTCGCTTTAAAATTGATGAAGTCGATCAAAGGAAAATCGATTTCGATGACGAAATTAACGATTATTCGTAAACTAATCGAATCAGGATTTAGTCGTGATGTCGCAAGTTCTGCGGTCGAAGAACTAGTTTTTACAAATGAAAATGAAGAGGAAGCATTAAATAAAACATTAAGAAAAGCATATCAACTATACGCAAAAGAAGAACGTAATCAACGAAATTATAAAATCGTACGTTATTGTATGCAAAAAGGTTTTGCGAAAGAAGATATTATGAATAAATTGGAAGGATGGGACGAATTTGAAGAATAAATTAATTCAATTAAAAGAAGGGGATACAGGTACGATTAAAGTATTGATTGCCACTTCAGAAAAACGAAAAAATGATAAAGGAAGTAGTTATTTATCTTTAAATGTACAAGATGATACAATGACGATGGATGCCAAATATTGGAACTTAACGGATGAACAAATCGCAATGTTTCCAGCAGGAACATTTGCGGAAGCTAAGTATCAAATCTTAGTGCACAAAGCACATTTACAAATGCGTATTCATGATATGAAACCTATTACAGAAGGAATTGATGTTACTAAATTTGTACGTAGTGCACCGATTCAAAAAGATGAGTTAATGGAAACTATTTTTGGCTGTGTTACGCAAATGCAAGATCAAGACCTACAATTGATGACACAAACCTTCTTAAATGATTATGAGGAACAATACTTTACTTATCCAGCTGCGGTGAAAAACCATCACAATGTCGCAAGAGGTTTAGCATATCATTGTTATGGAATGTTGAAAATGGCTAAAGTTATTTGTGAATTACATGATTATTTAAATAAAGATTTATTATTTGCGGGAATTATTTTACATGACTTAGGAAAAATTGATGAACTATCTGGTGTCATTGCCCCACAATATACTAAAGAAGGTAAATTAATTGGACATATCTCAATCATGCATGGAAAAATGATGCAAATTCAAGAAAAATACCAATTAAATAGTGAGTCTATTTTATTATTACGTCATATGATTTTATCACATCATGGACAATTTGAATTTGGATCTCCAGTATTACCTGCAATTGCGGAAGCTGAAATTTTACACTACTTAGATAACCTAGATGCACGTATCAATGCGATTGAAAATGCTTTAGAAGGAGTAGAAGAAGGAGAATTCTCACCACGTATTTTCGCCTTAGAAAATCGTAGCTTCTACAAACAAAAAAAATCATGATCAATTTAATTGAAGTAAATGCGTTTAATCAAGCGCAAGCAAAAGCATTATATATAAAAAGCTTTCCCGATAATGAACGTAAACCTTGGGAAATCATGGAAGCTTGTGTTTTAAAAGGCACGATGAAAATGTATGTGATAGAAAAACAAAATGAAGTCATTGCGTTAGCTTTCGTTATTTTAGATGATGCTTATTTATTATTAGATTATCTTGCAGTCGCAAAAGCTTATCAAAATCAAGGAATTGGTAGTCAAATTCTTCATAGCTTAGCACAAAGCTATCCACATTTAGGATTACTAGTAGAAATTGAAGATTATGATGTTTATCAAGAACCAATTATGAAAAAAAGGGAAGCCTTTTATTTACGTAATCACTTCCAAGTGAATGACTTACATATTATTTTATTTGGTGTAGCGATGATTTTATTATCAACGAAACCTATTACATTTGAAATATATAAAAATATTCTACTTCAAACCCTTGGTCCTTATTGTGATCAATATGTACAATTGAATGAACTATAAATGAATAGGTGGAGTAACATTTTTTATGGACTCCACCTATTCATTTGCATAATTTGACTGCTTATCTCACTAATTTCTTACCAGAAAATTTATCGCATGTAGTAAAGATATAGAAATTTATTCTTATTATTTCGAATTCTTCCAAACATCATACCGATTTTTCCATATGTATTTACAATCAAAATATCTGAGTTATAATGTAGACAACAAAAGAGATAAACAAACAGAGAGGAATGAGAAGATGTAAAATTAAGATTTAAAAAAAGTTGTAATTGAATTTTAGGAGGTATAAATCATATGTACAATCTAGTTCAAATGAAAATGAAAATTATGGAAATTATGAAAGGATAAGAGGTATATGACACCAGGACATTAAGTGACCCTTGCTAGTAATGATAAATAGGCAAGGGTATTTTTTTTGTGTTTACGAAAAAAAAGAAGATGATTGCTCATCTTCTAAGGTGGTTATAATGCTTCTACTTCTTGCATCCAAACTTGATATGATGCATCAGAAGGCATTCTTAAATCACCACGAGGTGATAAAGAAATTGATCCAGCTTTGACACCATCTGGCATACAGCTACGTTTAAATTGTTGGGTAAAGAAACGGCGATAGAACATTTTCATAGTATCTTTTAAGGTTTGGGCTGGAGTATTCACAAAGGCTTGTTTTGCCAAGAAGTAAATTTTGGTTGGGGACATACCATATTTCAACATATAGTATAAGAAGAAGTCATGGTAGTCATAAGAACCAATTGTTTTTTCTGTTTCTTGGGCAATGTTTCCATCTTCTTTTGGCGGTAATAATTCTGGTGATACTGGCGTCGCACAAATATCTTCTAGAGTATCTGCCACTGCTTGATTACCAGCTTCACGCATTTCTTGACCAAAGGCATTTACTAAATGACGGATTAGGGTTTTAGGAATCGAACCATTCACCGCATACATTGACATATGGTCACCATTATAAGTACACCAACCAAGTGCTAATTCACTTAAGTCACCAGTACCTACCACAAGGGCATTTAATTTATTGGCATAATCCATTAGGATTTGCGTACGTTCACGTGCTTGGGTATTTTCATAAGTGATATCTAATGCGGCTGGGTCATGTTCAATATCTTTAAAATGTTGAAGACAAGCGTCATGAATACTAATTTCTTTGACTGTAGTTCCTAAGGCTTCCATAAGTTTATGAGAATTTCCTTTGGTACGTTTACTTGTACCAAATCCAGGCATCGTAATCGTTACAATATTAGAAGGATCTAAATTTAATAATTCCATTGCCTTAATACATACAATTAAAGCTAAGGTACTATCTAATCCACCAGAAATACCAATCACTAATTTTTGGCAATAGATTTTTTTCATACGCATTGCTAGACCAGCAGCTTGAATCGCTAAAATGTGTTTACAACGCTCTATTCTTTCACTTAATTCGTTAGGCACAAAAGGATATGGAGATACTTTGCGTGTTAAACGATCAAATGCATAAGGTTTTAAAGAAATGTTGATGATTGGACTTGATTCAGTATTTGTTTGGTTATGAAGTTTTTTACTTGTAATGATATCTAAATCTACTTCACCATAAATAATGGAAGCAGAAGATAAGAAGTTTGCTTCTTGAATGATTAATCCACATTCAACAATACGTTTTTCACCACTAAATAATAAATCAGTTGTGCTTTCACTCATATCACTACTACAAGATACTAAGGCACAATTGTTTTGTAACGTCATGCTTGTCATAAAATTACGACGTTTTTTTGCAGCATCGATAATTTCAATGCTATTACATGGATGGGCAATGATATGGGCATTAACCATCTTTGCATCATATAATGCTTCACCAATGACACAAGCAATATCAGCTTGAGAGAATGTATCATGGAAGATAACATTGGCGATAAAAGGAACCTTTTGATCACATACATCAATAACTTCATTGATATCTTTATCTGCACATACAAACCATCTTTGTTGATCTGTGCTTACGCTTGTTTTAGGAATCATCGCAATGATTTGACTTTTTAAAACAACAGCCACACAATCATATAATTTATTTTGATGCATAAAAGGAAGACCAATGAATAATAGAGCATCGCTTGTATTAGCTTCTAGAATACTTTTTAATCCATCTAGACAAGCTTTTAATAAAGATTGTTGCCAGAATAAATCATTACAAGTACTTCCGGTTAAACATAGTTCTGGAAAGACAACCATTCTTGTATTTTCACTGATTTGATTTAAGGTATTTAAAAGTTGTGTACAGTTTTCTTTGACATTCGCTAATGCTAAAGGAAAAGATGCACAAGCGGTTTTAATATATCCATAATGATTCATAATTTTTTACCTCACTTTATAGGTTTAGTATACGCCGATTTTAATAAAAAAACAAGAAAGGATGTAACTCCTTTCTTGTCAGCTTTAATCTTTTGTCAAACGTTCTAAGTGATCGATATATTCACTTTCGTGAGCGTGTTTTTTATGAGCTTTGGTTGTATAGTTTTTTACTAAAGCACTTGATTTTGTAACGTTTTGTAAAGTACCAGCACCAGCTACACATCCACCTGGACAAGCCATACCTTCTAAAAGGTAACCATTACGTTTACCAGCTTTCGCTAACATTAACATTGTCTTACAGTTTTTTAATCCTTCAGCTGAATCAATGTTTACTTGCATTTCTGGATGTTTGGCTAAGATGACTTGTTTTACGGCGTTGGCAACTCCACCACTTACCGCAAATCCACGTCCATCTCCACTTCCTTCAACGAATGTATCATCTCCACTTAACGCTTCAATGTCGATGTTTTTCGCTTCAAACATACCCATTACTTCTTCAAATGTTAAAACGAAGTCAATGTCACTACGTACAGATTTACGACTTGCCTCTAATTTCTTCGCAGCACATGGACCAATGAAGACTACTTTCGCATTTGGTTTTTCTTTTTTGATCAAACGACCTGTTAGTACCATTGGCGTTAAAGCCATTGAAATATATGGTTTGAAATCAGGGAAGCATTTTTTCGCCATTACAGACCATGCAGGACAACAACTTGTTGCCATAAATGGTTGTTGCGATGGGACTTTATTTAAGAAGTCTTCTGCTTCTTCTACAGTACATAAGTCAGCTCCAATGGCTACTTCGATAACATCGCTAAATCCTAATTTTTTTAGTGCTTCTTTGACTTTTTCAGGAGTCGCTTTGACACCGAATTGTCCAACAAAGGCAGGAGCTACAGCGGCAATTACTTCTTTACCTGTTTGCATAGCGTGAATCGTTTGGAAGATTTGCCCTTTATCGACAATTGCACCGAATGGACAAGATACTAAACATTGACCACATGATACACATTTATCGTAATCAATTTCAGCACGACCGTGTTCATCTGATTTAATTGCGTCCATTCCACAGCTTCTTGCACATGGACGTTCTAATTTGTTAATGGCATTGTATGGACAAACATCAATACAACGACCACATTTAATACATTTGTCTTGGTCAATGAATGATTTACCATTCACAAACGAAATTGCATCCTTAGGACATACTTCACTACAAGGGTGAGCTAGACATCCTTGACAAGTATTCGTCACAATTACTTGTTTTTCCGGACAGGCATTACATGCGAATTTAATAATGTTGATAAGTGGATCATCATAGTATTTTTCAGCGATGGCACTTTCTTCAATTCCTTCACTTAATTGATGTAATTCATGTACAGGACGTAATGGTAAACCAATTCCTAGACGTAAACGTTCACCAACAATTGCACGTTCTAAGAAAATACTATCACGATATTTTGCTTGTTCACCTGGTAAAATTTTAAATGGTAATTCTTCAATTTTTGCTGCATAGTCTCCACCTTCATAAGCAAGACGAGCAATTTCCGTAAATACTTTACGGCGAATATCTGTTACAGAGTTATAGATACCTCTCATTGTTTATCACCTCGCTTTCATTATACTAAAAAAATAGATATTTTCAAGTTCACCTATAAATTCAGTAGAAAATATGCACCCATTTCTATTTATAACATACATTAGAATGAGCTAAGGCTCCAAAGGAGGATGGAATATGGGAAACTTTAACGGAAATTGTGGATGTGGAGGACAACGTATTGTCGTACAACGAAGATGTAACTGTGGATGTGGATGTGTGCATCCAACCCCAGCCAACAATGGATGTGGATGTGGTTGCAACACGGCAAATCAAACGAACATTGCGAAAGCTAAATGTCAAGGTGCTTATGAACAATGTTTAAGAGATGCAAGTGGTACAAACACTACAAACAATACAGGAAACTGTACTTGCCACACTCATTGTAACTGCAACTGTGATGATTAAGTAAAGACCGGAGCAATCCGGTTTTTTACACTCTTTTCGTATTTTATGGTAAAATACATATAATATATAAGAGGTACATTATGAATTTAGAACGTTTTATCAATGCGCAACAATATGACTATCCAGTAGCGCTATATGAATTAAAAGCTGGATATAAAGAAAGTCATTGGATGTGGTTTATTTTTCCACAATATAAAGGCTTAGGTTATAGCTCCATAGCGAAATATTATGCAATTCAATCCAAGGAAGAGGCAATTGCATATGTGCATCATCCTATCTTAGGAAAACGCTTAATGGAAATATCACAAGTGTTATTAGACTTAAACTGTGATGATGCAACTGCTATTTTTGGTTCACCAGATAATTTAAAATTAAAATCTTGTATGACCTTATTTTATATTGTAAGTAAAGAAGCTATTTTTCAACAAGTATTAGATCAATTTTATCATGGTCAATATGATCAAAAGACGATTGAATTATTAGAAATGGAGTGAGAATCATGACGCGTGTAGGAATCATTGGAACAGGGGCAGTAGGATGTTATTTTATTGCCGGTTTATGGGAGAAAAAAGATGTGGAATTAGTGATTGTAGGCGATGAACAACATGCATCGCAAAACTATCAATCACGTATCATCAATGGAAAAGAATATACATGGAAGGTGGTAACACCTAATAATGCAGGTCATTTAGATTTAATATTGATTGCCTGTAAGTATCAAGGACTAGCAAGTGTTTGTGAAATGTTACCACAAATGGTATCGAAGGATACGATTGTCATGTCTTTGTTAAATGGAGTTGATAGTGAGGAACAAATCTCAAAATATATCAATGCATCGAATATTTTATATGCATATATGATGATTTCTTCACAACGTGTTGATAACCAAATTAACTTTAGCATTGAGATTACTCCAGGTTTATTTTATGGTGAGAAAGATACATCGGAAGTAAGTGAACGCATGAAAAAGGTAGCAGATATTTTAGCGGATACGAATATTCATCATACCCAAGTTTCGAATATTATTGAAGGTCAATGGAATAAATTTGCCTTAAATATGATGCATAATTTACCACAGGCAGTTATTTCTTGTGGGTTAGGAGCTTATGATGATAGTCAGCATATGGCTTATATCGCCCAAAAATTACGTAGTGAAGTATACAATGTCGCCAAAGCCAAAGGCATTCACATTGAGGAATATATTGATACAGCTAAATTAATTCAAGTGCGTAAGGCAGCACGTTATTCAACATTGCAGGATATTGATGCGAAAAGGGAAACCGAAATTGAAATGTTAGCGGGAACTTTAATTAAGTATGCAAAAGAACTACAAATGGAAGTCCCTTATAGTGATATGATTTATCATATGATCAAAGCCATCGAAGAAAAAAATCGAGGAGTATTTGACTATGAAACAATATAAACATATTATTTGGGATTGGAATGGTACTTTATTAGATGATTTACAAATGAGTATTGATGCCTTAAATTCCATTTTAGTGAGTGAACAAATGGAAATTGTGACAGATGTAGAAGAGTATAAAAAAATCTTTCAATTTCCTGTGATTCGTTATTATGAAGCGATTGGTTTTGACTTTAACAAAACCCCTTTTAGTGAACTCGCAAAGCGTTATATGGCTTATTATCAACCACATTCCTTAAGCTGTAAGCTTCAAACAGGAGCGATTGAGCTACTTCAAGCATTAAAAAAGGCAGATTATCGTTTAACTTTATTAAGTGCATCTGATTTAAGCTTTCTACATGTTCAACTTTCACAATATCCTGATTTAGAAGGTATCTTCGATGAAGTGTTAGGCCTAGATCATATTCATGCCGATAGTAAACAATCTCTAGCAATTAAATTTGTCCAAACACTAAAACATCCAGAAAAAGTTTTATTTATTGGGGATAGTGTCCATGATTATGAAGTCGCAAGTGCAAGTGGATGTGATTGTCTATTAGTTGGATGTGGACATGAACATGTGGATAAATTAAAACAATGTGATTGCGACTATGTAGAACATCTAAGTGATGTCGCAAATAGATTATTAGGATAACATAAACGAAATTGCGTTTTTCGATCGAATAAATGTGTTTTGTCTGCGTTTTTCGATTGAATAATGCAATTTTGATGGTGGTACGCATATATGGAATCTTCCTTTATATGTGATATTTAGAATGAAAGAATATATTTTAAAAGAAATGGGTTGGTTAGATGTATCAGTTTAAAACATTAGAAGATATCAGTATGCATCAATTAGCGAATTGTTTTAATGATGCTTTTTCTGATTATGAACAAAATATTCATTTTAATGAAGAATCATTCCGTTATTATTTAGATGCTAGTCAAGTTGATTTATCACTTTCTTTTGGTGCTTTTTTCAATAATCAATTAATCGGTTTTATTTTAAATTCTAAGGGAATTTATCAAGAGGAAAAGGTGGTTTTTGATGCAGGGACAGGTATTGTGCCTAGTTATCGTCATCAAAAAGTATTTACGAAGCTATTTGAATATACATGTACGCAATTAAAAAAGCATCAAATTAAAAAATATTATTTAGAAGTATTACAAAGTAATACCCATGCGTTATCTATTTATCAAAAAGTAGGTTTTCAAATTGCTCGTGAGTATGTCGTACTAGTTGCCTCAGGAAGTAAAGATAAAATGGATGATGTCAAATGTTGTAGCT
>JAXJYR010000032.1:0-1846 GCA_036306885.1 Longicatena sp. | reverse complement strand
ATGGAGCAAAATGGAAGGTGTAACACACTACCAAGTTTACCGTGCAACAAGCTCAACTGGTAAATACACTAAACTTGTCACTACTACTGAAACAAGCTACACATCAAAATCTTTAACTAAAGGTAAAAAATACTTCTTCAAAGTACGTGGTTACAAAACTTATAAATCTGGAGATGACGTAAAATACACAGTTTACACTCCATACTCAAAAGTTAAATACGCTACAGCGAAATCACTGACAAAAGGAAAAAAATACTACTTTAAAGTACGTGGTTACAAAACTTATAAATCTGGAGATAACATTTCATATAAAGTTTATACTCCATACTCAAGTGCGAAGGCAATTGTTGGCAAATAAAAAGTTATACAAAGAAGATCAGATTCTTGTAATAGATATATATCCTCAAATATAAAAAAGGCTTAAACAATAAAATGTTTAAGTCTTTTTTAGAGTGTGCCAGGCATGGTATAAATCTTGGTGGTGCAAGTCCACTATAGGAGCGTTTAGCTTAATCGCCAACCATTAGCTGATATCAAGGGTTCTTTGATGAAACAGATGAACAAAAAGAAATGGAATCGTAAGTATGGATTATCGCTTGACGAAAATCAAGGAAAAGATAATCGGTTGGACAAACCACTATAAAATTGAAAATTTCAAAAGTATATGTTAAGAAATTTGATGGAAACGCAAGGTTTCGATTTAAAATGTGCATAGGGAAATAATGGAAAAAAGTTAAAACCCAATATAGAGCATTAAAAAGAATAGGAATAGAACTCTAAAGAAAAAAGGTCTAGTATCGCTACTAGACCAATATCGGTTAAAACATGCAATCGTTTGGATTTGAACCGCCGTATACGAAACCGTACGTACGGTGATGTGAGAGGACAATCATTTCAAATTTATTTAAAATTATTTCTTACTCGATTAAAATATCTAAATAGTTATGTTATACAACGATATTGACTTTACTTCCACCAACTTTTTCTTTGGTAATAATGATTTGCTTATCAATTTTTTGCTTTAACTCGGCAACGTGAGAAATAATTCCAATTAAACGATTATTTTCTGCTAGTTGTGATAATGCTTTAAAGGCTTGTGATAACGATTCTTCATCTAATGATCCAAATCCTTCATCAATAAACATGGTATCTAATTGAATTCCACCTGCTGATGCTTGAATTTCATCGGATAAACCTAAAGCTAACGATAAGGATGCTTTAAACGATTCTCCACCTGATAAGGTATTAACACTACGTCTAGAACCATTATAATGGTCAATCACATCTAAATCTAAACCACTTTGCGAACGTTGTGATGCCGCTACTTTAGAACGTACTAAATCATATTGACCATTACTCATAATCATTAAACGTTTATTAGCACGTTCAATGATACGATCAAAATAATGCATTTGAATATAAGATTCTAGCATAATTTTATCTTTTTTACTGACTGTACCATTGGCAGTATCTGATAAAGCTTTCATCCAAGCGTATTTCTTTTCTAAAGTAACTAATTCATCAGATTTTAATTGAATGTTATCTAATGCTTTTTGGTTCGTTGTGATACGTGTATGTAGCTCTTTTTCTTGTGATTCCAATTGTTGTAATTGGGTTTCTAACTGACCTTTTACTGCTTTTTCTTTTTCTACATCAAGTTCAATATCTTGGGATAAGCGTTTTAAAATTTCCGCTTTCGCTGCTTTTAATCCAGTTAATTCATTATTGCATTGATTTACTTTTAGAGTTGCTTGTTCTAACGCATTATTTAAAGTGTCGATATGTTTTTTTCTTTTTTCAACTTCAAACGTTGCCGTTTTTTTAGAGTCATATGTCAGATCTGCTT
>JAXJYR010000031.1:0-5741 GCA_036306885.1 Longicatena sp. | reverse complement strand
TCACTACCATAAGCATCTGCACCTTCCATATGATAACTAATTTTATAATCAATAGTGAAAGCCGATAATTTAAAGCGATAGTTTCCATAAAATTGGCGTTTTTTCTGTTCGAATCCTGTCACACTAAAATAGTAATTTCCTTCTTTTAAAGATACTTTTTCTTTCAATTGATAACGATTAGTTTGCGGATCCACAATATTTTTAGACCATCCACCTTTTTGTTGAAAAAGACATTTTCCTTTTTCATCATAGATTGCGTAGGTTGCCCCTGATAGCTTCGCTTCTACATCTACAGTCACATCGACCGGCTTTGTAAGCGTAAAGGCATAAACATCACGTTGATCATTATAGGCAATTTGACCATAATAATCTTTATTAATTCTAATACTAGACGCTTCGTCAATATGATTATTTACTCCCCCATTTTCCTCTAGGATGGATTCCCCTGAACCCTTATATGATGTAGTAAGTTTATATTTTTGCCCTTCATATGCATTACCATGAAGCACTATATAATAACTTCCTTTTGTTAGCGGATAATCCAAGCTCGCATTTGCGACTCCTAACGCATTTTGATATACCACATAATCATTTTGCAGCTCTACACCCTTTGTATCATAAATTTTTATATATGCACTATTATTATAATAATCAAAAGATACATTCAAGTTTCCTGATTTAGGTAAAGATACTTCATAAATATCTAAACCATGTCCATCTTCTGTCTTACCACTTACCTCTGTTCCTAATTTAAGTGGTTTTGCTAAATCTAAATTAGGTCTAGAAACCTTCATTGGCTTTGAAAAATAATTAAAACTGATTAAACATACAATCATCGCCACTAGTATAAATATAACCTTTTTCATTTTACCACTCCTTGTTTATTTATTTTACCGAACATTTAATAAGGTTTCAATTCTTTTAACTTAACTAGGTAAAAAAAGACTCACAACTTTCCATTGTGAATCTTTTTGACATTAATGAATTAAAGCTTTGGACAAGGTTGGCACAATTTGGTTCTTTCTTGATAGGACATCCTCATGGAAGCTATGTGTTTCATTATCACTATTTGGGAAGGCTTCAAATATCGCATCCTTTTTCTCTCCTGAAGCATAGAAGATACTTCCGTTTTGCAGAATACTTGTGAAGGCTACGACACATAAATCCAAATCTCTTTCCTTAGTGAATTGATCTAATTCTTTTTGTACCTCTTGTGCGATGGATCTAACTTCTGATACACTCGACACAATCACTTGGGCAATCATTAATTTGTTATCGTCAATTTCAAAAGATTTAATGTCCTGTGTAATCAATTCTCTTACGCTTTTCTTCGAAATATTAGATGACACAGTAAACATTTCTGCCGCAAAGATATCAATATCTAATCCCGCTTTATCTGCTAAAGTCCTCGCAATCCCAATATCTTTGGCAGTAGTTGTTGGCGAACGAAATTTTAATGTATCCGATAAAATAGCCCCTAGCATTAACCCTGCTAGCTCCTTAGATATATCCATTTGGTTCTCCATATAAATACTTGCAACAATCGAAGTCGTAGAACCAATAATTTCATTACGGAAGGAAATTGGTCTTGATGTGAAAATATCACATACACGGTGGTGGTCGATGACCTCTAGTAACTCAGCGGTCTCAATTCCTTTTACCGATTGTGCATACTCGTTGTGATCAACTAAAATCATTTTTTTATTTTTATAGTTTAAGATATGGTAACGCGAAACATATCCTACCACATGATTACGATGATCGATAACTGGATAACTACGATATCGAGATTTCATCATCTTTTTCCCTGCATCCTTGGCAAACTCATCGCTATTAAAACGAATCACATTACGTTTCATTAATAATGATACTGGTGGTGAAAAGTATAGGTAACGCGAAGTATTCATCGAACCATGTCCACTAATAATAATTGGACAGTGATGAGCTTTTGCCACTTCAATGACACTTGAAGCTACATCATCGCACCATACTAGCACGACAATTCCTGCCCCCATTTCAATGACTTTCTTTTGCGCTTCTTCATCATTTCCGATAATCACTAAGCGATCTTTAATATCATAGTTGGCTAAACCACTTTGCGCCATTGCGATAATACTAACTTTACCATTAAAATGTAATTCATCTTCATAGTGAACCATTTTTCCATCAATTGTTTTCACAATATGTTCTAATGGTGTTTCTTTTAATAAATCAATAGTATAGGCAGTATCTCCCATACCTACTTTTGATAATAAGCTTTTCGTAACCAACCCTACAAATTGTTGTCTATCATTCACAACCCCGAAGGTTTTGGTACGTAATTCATTCATGTTCTTCATAGCCTCATGAATCGTTGTGTCTGGTGATATCGTAATCGGTGCATCCATTTCAATATCTGCTAAGGTTGCACGTGCATCCTCTAATAACATTGGTTCTTCAAAGCCAAAGCGTTGAAGTAAATATTTTGTCTCAGCATTTGGTTCCCCTAGACAACATGCCACAGCATCTTCACCTTTACGTTGTTTGAAGGCAGCATAGGCAATCGCAGCCACAATCGAGTCAGAGTCAGGATTGCGATGTCCTGTTACATAAATTGTATCTTGATTCATACAATCCATCCTTTCTTTTACGATATTCAATTATATAAAACTATCCCCTAAAAAGCAAATTTGTGGCTGGTGTTTTATCTATCATTTTATTTCACAAAGCTTTTTCCCATTAAAAAACCACTTATTTTGGCAATAAGTGGCATTTATTTTAAGATACTTTTTTCTTTAATGTTTTACTAAAGGCCCCATATACACGATTACCAGTAGAATCTAAACAATATGCTCGTACTTTTACATAGTAGGTTTTACCTTTGGTTAGCTTTGGTGTAGTATAGCTTCCTTTGGTGAAAATGGCTTTTTGTGCATTCTTGAAGCTAGCATCCGTCGCATAGTAAACTTGATATCCATCTGCCTTATCTACTTTACTATATTTTAATGTTAGCTTACTTGTCGATTGATTGAATGAAATACTAGGATTGTTTACTTTGCCTACTTTTACTTTTGACCATTTCGCATAAACCTTATCCACTTCTCCAAAGTAGATACAAGTTATTTTATTCTTATATTTTGAATCTTTATACCATCCTTTAAAGAAATATCCTTTTTTCGTTGCCTTACGTAATGGTAAGTATGATGTATATTCACGTGCTTGATAAGCATCTAAGCTTCCACCATCTAATGCAAATTTAGGTTTATAGTATGAATATACTTCTACATTATATGTTTTTTCAATGGAACCTGTAATTTTAAGTTTTGCTTTTCCTGACTTAATACCATACATACGACCAGCACTATTTACTTTTAATACTTTTGTGTTGGTAGAAGCATATTTTAGTTTTAATCCTTCAATTTTATAACTACTACCTAAGTTTTTATTACGACCATAGACTGTAATATCATAGGTCTGACCTGCCCCTAGTGTATTACAGTAGTAAACATTATAATCTAATTTAGACTTTAATACTTTAACTGACATTACTTTTTCTTGGGTCTTAGGCTGACTTCCTAATGGTTTTACAGGGTTAAATCCAAAATGCATAACCCAATATGTTAATCCACCTTGAGTAAAACTGGCAGCTCCTGCGATGGCATAGGATGGTGTTGTATATGCATTATAATGTATTGATGAATTACGCCAAACACTTACCGCAGAACTTGCGCTTTGACCATAAATGGCACAGATAATTTCAACAAATACTTTATTACCTACAGTGCGATAACTAGTCCCATTTGGTCGCATATGACTATAATCAAAATCAACCGCAATTTCAGCTGCACGTTGTTTGGCCGTATTAGTTAAGTCTGCGTCTAACTTTAATTGACCAAGTCCTAATTGTGCACGTTCGCTGTTTACTAAACGCACCGCTTCATTTGCTGCGGCATTGTGAAATGTCCCTTTTACTTTAATGGTTGTGGTAGTTGCCGCATGCACCTGATAGCTTGGTAAATGTATCGACCCCAGCAATAGCATCAACGTAAATAAAATTGGTAGTAGCTTCTTCATGTTATCGTCCTCTTTTCCCTCTACTCAGATTAATTATATCGTCTTTATAAGGTAAAAGTAAGAGATAAAAAGTGCTTTAGAAATAAAAGAATACGATACTAGCCTTAACAATATATCTATTAAACAACGTAAGAAGTTATCCACCTATATCTATCGTACCAAACTTAAATAATAAATACATAGTTATAACGGTAAACTTTTAAGACTATATAAAATTGAAAATACCTAAAAATTATAAATAAAACAATATTAACTCAAAAAAAGAGAAACCAATAATATGTTTCGCAACAATTGATTTCTCTATTTTTTTTACTTTTGGAATCATAATTAATATGCATCTTTGAGATTAGCCGCCTAAATATTTGGCGATATTCATAAAAATTTTTGAATAACTGTTAACTCATAAGTAGTATACTCATAAGTTAACTAATTCTCAACACACTCGTATTCATTGGTTGCCATTTCCACATGTTCCTGTTCCAGCTTTTTCTTATGTTTTAACATCCATGTGATTTCATCATAGAAGATCGTGTTATTACTTTGGAAAAGCGCTAATCTTTTTTGATCTTCTTGTGTTAATGGTATACAACAATCCTTATATTCTTCTAATGTTTGGATATCCATATGTAGTGGGATAAATTCAATGTTTGTTTTTACACATAAATGCTTAAAAATATTGAATCCCCCTGCATCAATATCGCCAAAGTGATAGAAAGGACAGTCTACAAGCTCTTTTAATTGTATGAATAATCTTCTTCTTAAACGATTATGGAAACCACCTAAATATACAAATAATGTATCAGGTTTACTTACTTCATAGAAAGAAGTTAAATTTTCAATTGAAATGACTTGTTTGAAAGATAAATCTATCCATTCTAGTCTTTTAATATCTGCACTAGATAAGGCAAATCCATCTTTAAAGTCAGTTAGATGAATCAGTGTGGTACCAATTTTAAAGCTTCCTTTCCCTTTTAAGTACACATGGGTTGGATTACGCATGATGTTATATTCAGCCATCAATTCATCTACATCTACATCTTCCGCATCATAACAGGTCTTTAAAATCATTGCCAGTTTTGGTTTCATTGTTGCGAACAGTTTGGAATCTTTTAGAACACGGACACTAAAAATCCGTTCTGATATTTCTTTTTCTTGTTTAAACAAAGCCGACAATGCCATTAAACAAGCCTTTGTCTTATCCAAATCATCGTACACCAAAGACTTATAAGATTTATAGTTTTGAATACGAGATAACACTTCTTCAACATAAGGCTTTAAACTTTCTTCGTATGCATAAGCTTGAAACAATTCTAAATAACTTTGATCCAAAGAAGCTTGTGATTTACGTTTTAATTCTTTATAGATTTCATCCAATTTATCATAACATAAGGTAATTGTATGAATTTCATCATATTCTTCATCATAATCAATTTCAATCCATTTTCTTTGTTGATAGATAAATAATTCTTCATTTAATTCCCTACGCATTCGATAACCATCTATTGCAAAGTATTTTGGCAACAATGTCGGTGTAAACCTAATTCTTTGTCTAATTTGTCTAGTTGTTCCTCCTTTGGACACAATACTATTTTCATATTGATCCACTAATTGATTCAATAATTGCTTAGCTGTTTTCATATGCGAAACTTCCTACTAATACATTTCGATCTTTTTTCACTAACGTCAGC
>JAXJYR010000030.1:0-9591 GCA_036306885.1 Longicatena sp. | reverse complement strand
TGGTATCATACTGTTTTAAATCATCGATAGAGATACCTTTATCATATCCTCCCGCCAATAACACGATACCTTGCGCAAAGCTACTTAGTGCCGCAGATGCCGCATGAGTATTCGTTGCTTTCGAGTCATTATAAAAACGCACTCCATCTTTTTCTCCTAAATATTCAAGGCGATGTTCCACTCCAGTAAAAGTCGCAATCACTTGTTGAATTCCTTCTAAAGAAACTCCCATGCAATATGCCATACATGCTGAAATCATCGCATTACATAAGTTATAATCTCCAGCTAGCTTTAAGCTTTGACGTTCAAATAACATTACATCACGATAATATACTTTACCAGCTTTGACATATAAGTCTACATCTTCTCTCACTAAAGAGAAATCGATTACCTGACAAGGAATATTTTGGGCATATTTCATTACCATTTCATCATCGACATTACGTAAGAAGAATTGGTCTTTTTGACAATTTTCATAAATACGCATTTTACTTGCATAATATGCATCTAAAGAACCCATATAATCTAGATGATCTGGTGCTAAGTTACATACCACACTAACCTCAGGCGCAAAGCTTTCAATTCCTAATAATTGGAAGTTCGATAATTCTAATGCAATCAATAATTCTTCATCTTCTTGTTCATAAGCTAAAACAGAAAGTGGTGTTCCAATATTTCCAGCTGCTTCTGCCTTCCCTTTGGTTTTTAACATTTCATATAATAACGTCGTAATAGTAGTTTTCCCATTTGTTCCCGTAATAGCACCATAGTGAAATTTTTTACCATAACGATAAGCAATTTCAATCTCTGTATAAATTGGTGTTTTAATATCTACAAAATATTTCACAAAAGGAGCATGATACGGAATTCCAGGATTCTTCACCACAAAAGCATAGTTTTGTTCTTTTAATGTTTCTGGATGACCACCATCAAATACCGCAATCCCCATTGCTTCTAAATCAGCTTTCGCAGATACTTCTTTCATATCTGTTAACGTTACTTTATAACCATGGCGATGCAATAATTTCGCAACCGCAATTCCACTTTTCGCAGCTCCTATAACTAATACGTTTTCCATCTAAATCACTCCTAGTAATAATCCAATTCCCGCAAAAACAACTGTTAAACACCAAAACATCACCACAACTTGTGTTTCTTTCATCCCTTTTTTCTCAAAGTGATGGTGTAATGGTGCCATTAAGAAAATACGTTTTCCTCTTAATTTAAAGCTACCTACTTGTAGCATTACTGATAAAACTTCCATAACAAAGATAAATCCAATAATGACAAGTAAAATTTCTTTTTTCAGTACCATTGCCGTTGCCGCAAATAAACCTCCAATCGCAAGTGATCCTGTATCTCCCATAAATACTTTTGCTGGATGTAAATTATATTTTAAATATCCTACAAAGGCACCTGCAACTGCTAATAGAAGCATTGCTAAATCATAATTTCCTTGCATTAAAGAGAAGATGATAAAAGGCGCAATGACTACTAGTGAACAACCTGCACATAAACCATCTAATCCATCCGTTAAATTTACCGCATTACTTTCAGCTGTAAACATAATAAAGACAAGAATAAAATATAAGAATCCTAGTTCAATACTAATATGTACCACCGGAATTTCAATAGCGGTGGATGAAAAGCTTTGATACATAAAATAGAACACAATTGCTAAAACAGATTGCATTAAAAATTTAACCCGTGGTTTTAAACCATCGTTATTTTTCTTAACCACAATTAAGAAATCATCAATAAATCCAATCAATGCATATCCTAAATAAGCAAGCATTACAATCATAACATCCATTTTCAAAAATGCCGCTGGATTTAAAATAAGCATCACAATAATCGGTACTACAACAAAGGCAATTCCACCCATTGTCGGTGTTCCACCTTTTACCTTATGACTTTCTAATCCTTCTTCTCTTTCAACTTGTCCAAATTTCAATCGATGTAACAATGCGATTAAGCGTTTCATTGAAATTAGAACCAAAGCTAACGATAGCACAAACGCTAAAATTAGTTTCCACTCCATTATAATTCCTCCTCTATTATTTTTTTGATACATTGTTTATCGAAAAAAGGATAAAATTTCCCTTTTATTTCTTGAGTTCTTTCATCGCCTTTTCCTGCAATTATAATTATATCATCTTTTTTTGCATATTTCACTGCATATTTTATCGCATAATAACGATTTTCTATCACTTCATAATTAAAATAGGTATGATTCATCATCATTTTGATAATATCATGAATAGATTCATCGCGAGGATTATCAGAAGTATAGATTGCTAAGTCACTATATCGACAGGCTATTTCACCCATTTTAGAACGTTTTGTTATATCACGATTCCCTCCACATCCTAATATACAGATGCATCGACTATCATCTTTTTTATACACATTTTTTAATAATTGATATAATCCATCTTCACTATGGGCATAATCAATCAAAAAGCGAATTCCTTTTAATACCATCATTTCACATCTTCCTTCAATGATTGGTAATTCCCTCATTCTTTTTGCTAAATTATCTAATCCTAATTGTTGGAGTACATATAAAACTAGTGTCGCATTTTCCATTTGAAAGGTTGTATGATACGGAATTTGATAGCTTTTTCCAGCATATTCAAACCATATGCCATTTTCACTCTGAACAATTTTTTTCGGAAGACTTAATACTTTACAACCATCCTTTTTTAATATCATACAATATGGTAAATTAGGATAACAAATAATTTGTCCTTGTGCTTTTAAATAATAACGTAATTTTAATTTGGTAAAAATATAATGAGTTCGACATAAATGATAATCTAAATGATCGCTAGTAATATTGGTATAAATAATAAAATCATATCGTAAGAAAACGATTCGTTTTTGATCAATCGCATGAGAGGATACTTCCATAATGATATACTTGCATTTTTGATTCAGTGCATATTGGACATAGTACGCTAATTCAAAAGCATTTGGAGTCGTATTGCGGATTGAAAAATGTTCATCTCTACAATAAATATGATGGGTTGAAACTAGCATCGCTTCTGTTTTTACATTATGATATAACATTTTAGCTGTCGATGTTTTACCATTTGTCCCACATATTCCAATCACAATGATATTATCCCAGTTAAATTGATAAAAGGTTTCAATTAATACTTGTAAATCAGAACTATCGTGATATTGGTAGTAGTTTTCATGTTGATATACATAATTCCCATATACAATCGCATCTTTTTGTAGTGCTTCTTCTACATATGCTATTCCTTTTTCTGATGTTAGGGTACAAACATAAGCATCATTTGCTTTGACTTTACGACTATCATCTACTAAACGATAAATGATTTTATCATTTATGGTAGAAAGACCTATTGCTTGATTTAATGTCGATAGTTTAATTTCCAAGATAAATCCACACCTTTCCTGAAGTCGATTCTAAATAAGTTCCTGCCGCTGGTAATTGATCAATGACTTTATCTCCTTCACCAAAGAACTCAAATTGAACCCCTTCCTGTTGTACATCTTTTTTCGTGCGCCCAATAAATTGTTCGATTTTAATATTTTCAGATACTGGCCATTCTCTTTTAAGTTCCATCCCTTCTTTTTTTTCTACTTGCAGATAGGGTAATACTTCTTCATATATACTTTTTACAATTGGTGCTACTAACGTTCCTCCATATAGTACATCATTACGTGGTGAATCTAGCGCAATATATAAAACGATTTCAGGTTGATAAATAGGGGCAGCGCTTAAAAAAGATAAAATATAGTCCGTTTTAGAATAGCTTCCATCTCCTACCTTCTGGGCAGTTCCGGTTTTTCCACCGATGGGATATCCTTGCATATAAGCATTTTTTCCTCCACCATTTGCGACAACACTTTCTAATGCATATCGCATTTTTTCACTTGTCTTCTGAGATATCACTCTTTGTATAGCTACTGGTTCTTTTTGATAGATAATATCTTCACTATAAGGATCTAATATTTGTTCTACTAAATAAGGTTGATAACGAATTCCACCATTTACTACCGCACTAAAAGCACTAACTAATTGAATCGGTGTAATCGAAATACCTTGACCAAACGCTACCGTAGCAGCTTGTAGCTCATTCATATTTTCATCAAACATAATCCCTTTACTTTCACCCGGTAAATCGATTCCAGTTTTACTCGTCAAACCAAAGTCTTTCACATATTTATAAAGTTTTTTACTTCCCAACCTTCTTGATATTTCAACAAAACCTGGATTTGATGAATTTTCTAATACTTGTAGAAAACTTTGATGTCCATGACCTCCAGCCTTCCATGATTTAATTCTTCTTCCCATTACAATTTCATAGCCTTTATCATCATAATAATCATGAAACATATCTATCACACCTTCTTCTAAGGCAGCCGCAAAAGTTAAGCTCTTTAATGTCGACCCTGGTTCATAGCTCATCCATATTGGTAATATTTGATGATATTCTTTTTGTTTCAATGGATCATTAGGGTTATAATCAGGCTTTGCGACCATTGCCAAGACAGCACCATTATTAGGATTCATTGCCACTCCAATCGCTTGTTTACATTGATATTTTTTCATCGCAATTTCTAAATGATTATCAATTATTCTTTGAATATTTAAATCAATCGTTAGTTTTAAACGCATTCCTTCCTTCGGGGCAATATATTGATCCTCATATTCCTTCATTAAGTTCCCTCTTGCATCAAATACTTTTTCTAACGAACCATTACTTCCTCTTAAATAATGATCATAGGTTAATTCAATTCCTGCCAAACCTTGTCCATCAATTCCTGAAAACCCTAACACATGTGATAATAATTCTTCATTTGGATAATAGCGTACTACATCAGGAATAATATATACTCCTTTGATATTTAATTGTTGGATTTGATCAGCTTGTTGTTTCTGTAACCTTCTCGCTTTTCCTTGAAAACGCACACTACTCGCTTTTTTAGATAGCCTGGTAAGGATTTCATCTGGTTTTTCTTTTAAAATAAGGGCCAATTGATTTGCTACTTGTTGAGGATTTTCAATTTGCGATGGTACAGCTGCTAACGCATAACAGGTCACATCATATGCTAATTTTTGATACTGACAATCATAAATAACACCTCTTGCACCGCGCATTGTAAACTCTCTTTGCCATTGTTGCTGAGCTAAATTTTGAATATCTTCGTGATGAATAACTTGTTCATAAAATAGTTTTCCCGCAATTAGCGCAAACAACAAATAAGTACCATATGTTATGATTTGCATTCTTTTTTTGATATTTACACGTATCACTTAAACACCTCAATCGATTATATGACAATGCATAAAAAAAGATGAAACTATTCTAGTTTCACCTTAATAATCGTGTCTTTATTGATTTTCGTATCCTTCGCAATATTTTGTGATTTTACGATACCACTACCACTCATTTCAATTTTAATACCGGTTAATACCGAATATATATTCAGCTCTTTTTTCGTCCAGCCATTAAAGCTTGGCATGGATATTGTCGTACCCGAAGTATATAAATATACTTTATTTCCACTTAAAATTTGTTCTTGTGGATTTGGATATTGAGCTGTAATATATTCTCCATCGCCAATCACTACCACCTGTACATTCATTTTTTCAAGTTTTGATAAAGCATAATCTAAAGAGTGATTCATATAAGAAGGAACCTCATATTCATTCCACTCTTCGATATTTTTAGGTTCTTCATCTTCAACAATATCTTCTCCCGTAATATTACATGCTACAAGCGCAGCCTTCATTACTTCTTTAAATGGATCCCCTGTATAATTTAAATATTCCTTTGATTCAAAACAATAATAAATCATTACCTTTGGATCATCACCAGGAGCTGCAGCCATCACTGAACTGGTATATGTATTTCCATAGACTCCATTTTCAATAATTTGTCCGGTACCAGTTTTCGCAATCACATCTACATCTGTCATATCATAACGATAATGAGCTGTCCCGATTTCATCCTCTACTACACGTCGCATTAATTTACGCATATATTCTGAGGTTTCTTTTTTGATTGGATTTCCAGCTACCTTTTTTTCATATTGTTTGATAACTTCCTTTGTTTCACTATCGACAATACGATCTACTACATATGGAACAACCATTTCACCATCATTAAAAATTGCGGTATATGCTTGAGCCATTTGTAATGCCGTAACTGATACCCCTTGACCAAATCCAGTGTTTAAAATTTCAATTGCTTTTTCAAACTGAATTCCACCTTCTTCATTATCGACGTAATCCATATCAACTTTATTTAAAAAACCAAATTTTTTAATATACTCTAAATATACTTTAGGATTTAAATGGTTCGCTAATAATTCACAAATCGCAATATTACTTGAACGGGCAAATCCATCATCAAAAGTTAATACCCCATAGTCTCTTTGCATCGCATCAAAAATCGGTGGATATAATCCTGATTCATATGAATTGGTACGAATGATTTTATCACCTTCACTACGATAATAAAAAGCTCCAGCACGATATTCTTGATTAAAAGGATAAACACCACTGTCAATAGCTGCAGCATAAGTAATCCCCTTCATAACAGAACCTGGTTCATACAAATACATGCTATTAACATCTAAATAATCCTTAATATCTAATTTTTCTAAATTATATGATGGTAGTGAACTCCATCCTAAAACTTTTCCAGTATCCACTTCCATCACAATTCCCCAAGCACGACGAGCATTTGTTTCTTTTTGGGTTTTTTCTAAAGCACTTTGTAATGTTAATTGTACATTTCGATCCAATGTTAGATATACATCATTACCATTTTTAGAATATTCTTCAACTTCTTCAGTTCCTGGTAAAATATTACTCTCTACATCAATTTGCATATGAGTTTTACCATTTTTTCCTTTTAGTTCACTATCCAATGTACTCTCTAATCCACTTTGTCCGATGACACGCTTTTCATCCTCATTATATTTGGCAAACCCTAATAAATGACTTGCGAATACATTTTCCGTATAAGCACGTTTAATTTCTTTTGTAAAATAAACCCCAGGTAGCTTCATATCGACAATCGCATCTTTTACTTTTACCGATAATTTTCGTCCCTTTTCACCCAATTCGATTTGTACTAAATTATTCTTTTTACCATCTTTAATCATTTTAAGAATTTCTTTCGCACTTAAATCTAATTGAGTAGCTAACTTAGAAGCGGTTAAAGTTTCATCATGAACGAACAAAGGCACCTTAACCTTCTTAACAACTACTTGAATCGGTTCAGGATTTCCGTTTTTGTCATAAGTTTGTTCTAACTGTTCTTCAACATATTTATTTTCCCAACGTTCTTCGATATGTAAATAGATTGAATAGGTATCAACATCCTCTGCAATTTTCTCTCCATTACGATCATAAATTGTCCCACGATAACCTGTTGTTATCTTGGTATATGAACTTACATCGACATAATTATCGATAATATTTTCGCCACTATGTAAGTGCGTTTTACTCACCATTACAAAAAGGACATTCCCGCATACGAGTGTCCCTGTAAGTAACATGATAAGTATCGCAACAACTAAGTATTGGTTACTTTTCTTCAAATCCATAATATCACTTCCATTTATGTATTGATTTAATCTTTTCCAGTTAAAATAATAACCTGATCTTGATTTGTTTTTATTCCTTCTTTTTCAACCATAGATACAATACGATCGCGGCTTGATAATTCATTCACTTCACTTTGTAGAACTGAGTTCTTTTCTTTTAATTCTAATACTTCCATTTGTTTTTCTTGTGACACTAACGCCAATTTATAATTGATATGTCTTTGTCCAATCATCGACCATAAATAGAATAGTGCACAAATAGTAAAAAAACCAGCTGAAAAAGCAGTATAATTAAATCTTTTTTTTGCTTTACGAATAATTTTAGCTTTCGTTGCCATGTTATTTCACCCTTTCCACAATCCTTAGTTTTGCTGAATGTGAACGTTGATTTTCAGCTAATTCTGCTTCATTCGCTACAATTGGCTTACGACTAATTGTTTTAAATGGCATCTCTTCATCAACTAATTGAGGGATTCTTTTATTTGTCTTTTTCGGTTTTGACACTTCACTAAAGCGATCTTTTACAATGCGATCTTCTAATGATTGAAAACTAATTACACAAATACGTCCCCCGACATTCAGTAATTCCATTCCACTATCTAATACTGTTTCTAATTCTTGTAATTCTTGATTTACTGCCACACGTAATGCCTGAAAACTTTTTTTGGCTGGATGCCCCTTTTTATTAAGTACTTTTGCAGGCAATGCTGACTTAATAATATCAACTAATTGAAAGGTCGTTTCAATAGGTTGGTTTTGGCGATAAGCTTCAATTTTACGGGCAATTTGTTTGGCAAATGGTTCTTCACCATAACGACTTAATATTTGATATAACTCATGAAAATCCGCTTCATTTACTAATTCTTTGGCACTGTAGCTTTGACTTTGGTCCATACGCATATCTAGTGGTGCATCAAAACGATATGAAAAACCACGTGATGCTTCATCAAATTGTGGTGAACTTACCCCTAAATCTAGCATCAAACCATCAATATGAAATACTTGATGCTCTGCTAGTGCTTCTTTTAATTGCGAAAATGGAGCATGGATAAAAGTAATACGATCTAAATATGCAGATAAACGTTCTTTACTTTCAATGATAGCGGTTTCATCACGGTCGAAACAATATAAATGTCCTGTTGTTAAGCGTTTAGCGATTTCTAAGCTATGCCCACCTCTACCTAAGGTACCATCTACATAAATTCCATCCGCTTTAATATTTAACCCTTCAATACTTTCATTTAATAACACACTGTAATGTTTCATAGTAAATACTCCGTTAAGTTCTCTGCGATTTCTTCGTATACTTCATCGCTTTCTTCTTCTTCTTTCAACCATCGATCTTTATCCCATATTTCTAAACGATTCCCAACCCCAAGAATCATACATTCTTTTACCAAGCCTGCTTTTAAAACTAATTTAGCTGGAATGGTAATACGTCCTTGTGCATCAAATTCACAATCAAATGCAGAAGATAAAAAATTACGTTGGTAACGTCTTACATCTTTGTTGGTTTCTGGTAGTTTGACGATTTGTTGATAGATAATATCAAATTGTTCTTTAGTATACACATTGAGGCAGTTATCGAAACCTTTGGTTACAGTTACCACATCTCCAAGTTCATCTCGAAAACGTGCTGGCATGATAATACGCCCTTTTTTATCAATGTTATGTGCGTATTCCCCTTTAAACATAACCAAATCCTCCACTTTCCACCACTTTGTGTAATAAATCACCTATATTATAACGCTAAGACAGGGGTTTGTATAGATTCTTTTCAAAAAATTCTATCTACAATTTGCTTTATGAATAAAAAAAAGGTGTAATCTCTTGCGAGATTACACCAAGTTCATTATTTTGCTGTGGCGTATTTTACTGCTGAGTATGGAGTGTAAACATTATATTTAATGTCTTCTCCTGATTTGTATAGTTTATAACCACGTACTTTGAAGAAGTATTTTTTACCACTACTTAAAGATTTCGCTGTGTAGCTTA
>JAXJYR010000029.1:0-1535 GCA_036306885.1 Longicatena sp. | reverse complement strand
TCCAAATACTTTAAATAACTCTGATAAATCATATAAGATTTCTTCTTTAGGCATCTTCGCTTTGATTTGATTTAACGTAGCATCATGAACTTCATTTTCTTCACATAGTTCTACTATTGATTCTAAATTCATTATTTTTCCTCCAAAATCATTGAACGTAAAGCATTTAAAACGGCTAAAACCATTACTCCTACATCCGCAAAAATTGCCATCCACATATTACTAAATCCAATCGCACCTAAAAATAGACATAAAAATTTAACCCCTAAGGCTAAGATAATATTTTGATATACGATTCGCATACATTTCTTAGATAGCTTTAATGCATAGGTTAATTTTGATAATTTATCATCCGTTAATACGATATCTGCTGCTTCTATCGCTGCATCGCTTCCTAATACTCCCATTGCAATCCCTACATCAGCACGCATTAATACAGGGGCATCATTTACTCCATCGCCCACATAAGCTACCTTACGATTATTTTGTTGCTGACATAATACATTTTCCAAATGTTCCATCTTTTGTGTTGGTAAACAATTTGCATATACTTCATCAATTCCCACTTGTTTCGCAATTGCTTGGGCGATGACTTGTCGATCACCACTCATCATTATGCATTTTTTAATACCTTGACGATGTAATGTTGAAAGCGTATCAACGGCATCTTCTTTTACACAATCACTTAAACAAAGATAACCAGCATATTGATGATTGATTGCGATATAAACAATGGCATGATTGGTTGATACGAGTGGACATTCAATTCCCTGTTCCTTTAAGAATGCTTTTGTTCCTACATAAATCCACTGTTGATCAACATATGCTTCGACACCTTTTCCCCCATGATTTAAAAATTGGGAAATACGTTGTGGTTGAATTTCTTTAGCATATCTACTTACGATACTTAAGGCAATCGGATGAACACAATGATACTCCGCATAAGCACTGTATTCTAATAACGCATCCTGACTCATAAATGGGCTATTAATTTCGACAACCTCAAATACTCCTTTCGTCAGAGTTCCTGTTTTATCAAATACCATTGTATCACATAAAGATAATGCTTCCAAGTAATTACTTCCTTTGATTAAGATTCCTTTGGCAGAAGCCGTACCAAGCCCTGCAAAAAAGGTCATGGGAATCGAAATAACTAATGCACATGGACAGCTAATGACTAAGAACGTTAGACCTCTAAACAGCCAGTCTGTAAAACTTACATCTTGTTGCAGAATAAATAATACAATTGGTGGTACCATCACCAACAATAAGGCACAAATACATACAAAAGGAGTATACCATTTCGCAAAACGCGAAATAAACTGTTCCATCTTTGATTTATTTGAACTAGCATTTTCCACTAATTCGCTAATTTTACTAACAGTCGAATCTTCAAATACCTTCTTTGCCTGCACATGAATTAAACTTGTAAGATTTACACTTCCACTTAATATTTCATCGCCCTCATAAACATCCTTGGGTAAGCTCTCCCCATTTAAAGCACTTAAACTTAAGGTAGATTCTCCTTTTACAAT
>JAXJYR010000028.1:0-6815 GCA_036306885.1 Longicatena sp. | reverse complement strand
CACATCCTGAGTGGAGTTGGTAAGACGTCCATAAATATTTCCTGCATCTGCAAGTCCAAATCTGGCTGCTGCATGAGCACAGTCATGAAATACATAAGATGTGGTGGCGTAAATTGGTACTGCTCTGGAATCGGTTGCTGGGTCTGGGTTCTCCTGTCCTACGTGAAGCTGTAATGTTTCAAATTTATACTCTGACATAATTTTATTTCCTTTCTTTCGTTTACCTACCTACTTATTCGGTAGGTTAAATATAAACCCATTTCCATTTTTTGTCAACATTTCTCCATCTTTTCTCAAAATAATGATTTCTTTTTTTAATAAACTGATAAATGGGATACTTACTTGTTGTTTTGCTTTTTTTAAGCTTGTTTTCTTAGCACTTGTTTGTTGTATCCCAATTACACCTTTAAAATATAATCCTTTAGCTAAACATAAAAAGATATAGATTGTAATGATTTGTAGTCCGATAAAAATAAGTAAATCAAACAAATTATGTTCAAGGATTGCTTTAGAAGCAAAAGGAATCGTTGGGAATAAACAAATAAAGATAGTTGACAATGAATGGTCTCCACTGACAAACATATATATAATTTCACTCTGGGAGTGTGGTTGAAAAATTTGATTTAAGCCTAGTGATAGCCCTAATCCTAAGATTACACCAACAAAACCACCAATCAATTGAAAACGATCACGATTTTTAAAAAAGGGTGTAAAGCGCATCAGGAACATTACGATAATCGAACATAATATTAAGGGATAAAGGGGAAGAAGAACACTCACCAACAAAAAGAAAAGTAATGTGATAATAGAAAAACCAAAAGATACAAAATAGGCAATCATCAAAGGCGCTCCAAGTAGAAACACGAAAAGATATTCATAAATGACGCATTGAACGAGTTTGCTGGCAATAATTTCTTGAGGTTTTAATGGGAAGCGTAATAAGGTTTCAATATCTTCACCAAAGTAATAAACACTTGGAATTATAAAAATCCCAAAAGTAAAAATGAGGAGACAACAGGTTTGAAAAGTAAGATTGAATAAAGTGATATTTTGATTAAAAGAATGAGTGAATTCAAAACCAATGTTAAATACTTCATATAATGAATAGAGTAATGGTAAAAAACTAAGTCCAATGATAATAAGCAAGACAATTGATGTCAGTTTTTTCTGTTTACCAAAGCCCCAAGAAGTATTCTTCAACAAAGCTTTACATAAGGTGAAAAAATTATTCATGATTGATTACCTCAAAGAATAATTCTTCTAAATCTTCTTTATTTCCATATTGATCCTTTAATTCCTCTAACGTACCATAAAATACAATCTTACCATGATCAATAATAGCAACACGATCACATAGCCGTTGGGCAACCTCTAAGACATGTGTAGAGAAAAAGACCGTTTTACCTTTGGCAGCTTGTTCCTTCATAATTTGTTTTAAAGTAAAGCTTGCTTTGGGGTCTAATCCAGTCATCGGTTCATCTAAAATCCAAACATTCGGTTGACATAATAAGACTGCTAGAATCACAATTTTTTGACGCATTCCATGTGAATATGATAATAGCTTATCATTTAGTACATGTTCCATTTCAAAACGTTGGGCATAATCCTGTAAACGAGAAGTACGCTCTTCTTGACTTACTCCATATAAATCACAATAGAGATTTAGAAATTCAATTCCTTTGAGACGTAAAAAGACATCGCAATTATCAGGGACAATTCCCATTTCTTTTTTGGCTTCTAAAGGCTGTTTGTTGATGTCATAATCATTAATTAAAATATTTCCTTCATCGCAATCCAATACTCCCGTAATCATTTTGATGGTTGTTGTTTTACCTGCACCATTTGGTCCGATAAAACCAACGATTTCACCATCATTAATTTGTAAAGAAATATTGTTAGCGGCAATATGATTGTTATCATATTTTTTTGTTACATTATTTAAAATAATCATAAGTATCAGTCCTTTCATCTTTATTATACAAAGTGATAATATGAAGTCAATATGTGTTATAATACAATAGGTGGTGGTATCTATATGAAAAAATTAGGATATATTTTTTTGTTACTATTATTTAGCTTTACTAGTATATATTCAATATATCGAATATATGATATTTTAAGTCAAAATAATGTCGAAAAAGCACATAATGAATATTTAACTGAAATCGCTGGGATTAAAAATAACAATACCAAAGAAGAAATATCTACAACAAGAGAAATTGATTTTGAAGCATTAAAAGCTACGAATAATGAAATTATAGGATGGTTAACAATCCCTGATACGACGATTGATTATGCGATTGTGCAGGGAGCTGACAATGATTATTATTTACATCATAATGCTTTAAAAGAAGAAAACTATGCAGGAGCAGTTTTTGTCGATTATCGCAATCAAACACCTTTTCAAGAGGCCCATACGATTGTATATGCTCATAATGTGAAGCATGGTACCATGTTTGCCCCTTTAGAAAAATACATGGATGAAGCATTCTTTCAAAACCATCCTGTTTATTATATCTATACACCTGACGCCAATTATGAAGTAGAAGTATTTGCTTTTTATACAACAATTGCGACATCTGATGCTTATGAGCTATATCAAATAAATGAATATGTGCCTAAATGGCAATTGGATTCAATGCATCAAAGTGATGTAGTAATCAATGCGCAAGATTGTATTGTGACCTTATCGACATGTTCCTATGAACGTAATAATCAACCAAGTGAATTACGTCATGTGTTAAAGGGAATTTTAAGAAAGCAAAAAGAATAAAGTACCAATATTTTGATTAACAATTTCGTCACAATATTTATTAAACAATAAAGGAGTATGTATTGTAAAATAGCTTGATAATATGATAAAATAAAAAAAAGTTTAGGAGGAATATGTAATGGATCAATACAAAAAAGAGTTTATCGAATTTATGGTAGATAGTAAAGTTCTTAAATTTGGTGAATTTACATTAAAAAGTGGACGTAAGTCTCCATTCTTTATGAATGCTGGAGGTTACGTAACAGGTTCTCAATTAAAAAAATTAGGTGAATACTACGCGAAAGCAATCCATGCTAAATATGGAGATGAGTTCGATGTATTATTTGGACCAGCTTATAAAGGTATCCCTCTAGCAGTCGTAACTGCTATGGCATATAGTGAATTATACGGTAAAGAAGTTCGCTACTGTTCAGATCGTAAAGAAGAAAAAGATCACGGTGCTGATAAAGGAAGCTTCTTAGGAAGTAAATTATATGATGGTGATCGTGTCATTATGATTGAAGATGTTACAACATCTGGTAAATCAATGGAAGAAACAGTTCCAAAAGTAAAAGGTGCTGCCGATGTAACTATCGTAGGTTTAATGGTATCTTTAAACCGTATGGAAGTAGGAAAAGGTGGAGAAAAATGTGCGCTTGATGAAGTTAAAGACTTATATGGATTTGAAACTGCTGCCATTGTTGATATGAGTGAAGTTGTAGAATGCTTATACAACAAAGAAGTAAATGGTGAAGTTTTAATCGATGACACATTAAAAGCTGCAATTGATGCATACTACGAACAATACGGTGCAAAATAGGAAATAAGCGTAGCAAAAAAACGTAAATGAAGGATGTAGAGTTCTATTTGAAATAGAACTCTACAAACCTTAGTTTCAGGTAAAACAGTAAAAAAATTCAAAAAAATACAATCTTTAGATTGACAAGAGGAAAGGTTTTTGATAATTTATTTCAGAAATACATGAATCGTATTTTGAAGTTCTGATATATCAATCTAAATGTATGGAAATTGATAGAAAGGAGAAACAATATGACAATGTTGAAAGATAGCAGTAAAATGATTATTCTTTACTTCATGATGATGTCTTTTGTTTTTTCTATTTCTGTTTTTTCCGATTTATTTTGGTTATTCTCATTATGTGTAATTTCCTATTTTTCGAAATGCATTTTCATTTCTTAAAATAGGTTTTTTTATGCATAATTAATATAGACAAAAATGGAGGAAAGAAAAATGAGCAAAAGAACAGACATCAAGAAGATTTTGATTATCGGTTCTGGTCCTATTGTAATCGGACAGGCTGCCGAATTTGACTATGCAGGAACACAAGCATGTCTTGCATTAAAAGAAGAAGGTTATGAAGTTGTATTATGTAACTCTAACCCTGCAACAATTATGACTGACACCATTATTGCGGATAAAGTATATATGGAGCCATTAACATTAGAATATGTTGCGAAAATTATTCGTCATGAACGTCCAGATGCAATCATTCCAGGGATTGGTGGACAAACAGGTCTTAACTTAGCAATGCAATTAGAAAAGAAAGGTATCTTAAAAGAATGTAATGTTGAACTTTTAGGAACATCTAGTGAATCAATTGAACGTGCAGAAGACCGTGAAATGTTTAAAGAATTATGTGAATCAATTGGGGAACCAGTTATCCCTTCTGAAATCACTTACTCTTTAGAAGAAGCAAAAGAAGCTGCGAACCGTATTGGTTACCCAGTTGTGCTTCGTCCAGCCTTTACACTTGGTGGTACTGGTGGGGGATTTGCCTACAACGATGATGAATTAATGGAAATTGGATTAAATGCATTTAAACTTTCTCCTGTTTCACAAGTTTTAATTGAAAAATCAGTTAAAGGATATAAAGAAATTGAGTTCGAAGTAATGCGTGATACAAACGATCATGCTATTACTATTTGTGGTATGGAAAACATTGATCCAGTTGGAGTACATACTGGAGACTCATGTGTTGTAGCGCCAATTATGACACTAAGTAAAGAAGATGAAAAAATGTTAAATGATTCTGCGATTAAATTAATCAAAGAATTAAAAATTGAAGGTGGATGTAACGTTCAATTTGCATTAAACCCATATACTTCAGAATACTACCTAATCGAAGTAAACCCAAGGGTTTCTCGTTCAAGTGCGTTAGCTTCAAAAGCATCTGGTTACCCAATTGCGCGTGTAACAGCTAAAATTGCGGTAGGTATGGCATTAGAAGATATTCAAATCGCGAACACAACAGCAGCTTATGAACCAAGCTTAGACTATGTTATTGCGAAATTACCTCGTTTCCCATTTGATAAATTTGCATCTGCAACAAACAAATTGGGAACACAAATGAAAGCTACGGGAGAAATCATGGGTATTGGTTCAAATTTAGAAGAAGCGTTATTAAAAGGGGTACGTTCATTAGAAATTGGGGCAAACCACTTACACTTACCTAAATTTGATAACATGAGTGTAGAAGAATTATTAGACTACATTAAAGAATTCCGTTCAGATAACATCTTTGCAATTGCGGAATTAATTTACCATGGTGTATCAATTGAAGAAATTCATAAAATTACAATGATTACTCCATACTTCTTAGAAGTATTTAAAAACATCATTGATATGGAAGAAGCATTACGAGTACGTAAAGATAATGAAATTTTAGTTGCAGCGAAAAAACTTGGATTTGGAGATAAATTCATCGCCCGTTTATGGAACTGTACTGAAATGGAAGTATACAACATGCGTAAAGAATTAAACTTATTCCCAGTATTTAAAATGGTAGACACTTGTCATACAAATGCTTATATTCCATATTTCTATTCTTCTTATACAGGAGAAAATCAATCTCGTTTAACAGACAAGAAAAAAATTATTGTATTAGGGGCAGGGCCAATTCGTATTGGTCAAGGGGTAGAGTTTGACTACTCAACCGTACATGCTGTAATGACAATTAAAAATGCTGGATATGAAGCAATTATCATTAACAACAACCCAGAAACAGTATCAACAGACTATACAACAGCTGATAAATTATACTTTGAACCATTAACACCAGAAGATGTAATGAACATTGTAGAATTTGAAAAACCGGAAGGAGTTATCGCTTCTTTAGGAGGACAAACAGCAATTAACCTTGCGCAACCATTACATGATCGTGGAGTAAAAATTATTGGTACAGACTGTGCAGCAATTGATCGCGCTGAAGATAGAAATGAATTTGAAAACTTATTAAATGAATTAAACATCCCACGTGCAAAAGGAAAAGCTGTCACAAACATGGAAGATGGAATTGCGGCTGCAGCTGAAATTGGATACCCAGTATTAGTTCGTCCTTCATTCGTATTAGGTGGACGTGCAATGCAAATTGTAGCGAACGAAGAACAATTACGTCACTACTTAAAAACAGCAGTAGAAATTGATGAAGATAAACCAGTATTAGTTGACAAATACATTCAAGGACGTGAAGTTGAGATTGATGCTATTTGTGATGGACGCGATGTATTCGTTCCAGGTATTATGGAACTTGTAGAACGTACAGGAGTTCACTCAGGAGACTCTATTTCAGTATATCCACCATTCTCAATTTCAAACAAAGTAAAAGGAATCATCCTACAATATGCTAAAAAATTAGGACTAGGAATCGGAATTGTTGGTTTATTCAACATTCAATTTATCGTTGATGATCAAGACAATGTATACATTATCGAGGTAAACCCACGTTCTTCGCGTACAGTACCATTCTTATCTAAAGCAACAGGTTACTCATTAGCCGATATTGCGACAGAAGTAATTTTAGGTAAATCATTAAAAGAACAAGGATTATTCGATATTTATCCAGATGAAAAAGATCGTTGGTATGTAAAAGCACCAGTATTCTCATTTAACAAAATCCGTGGATTAGATGCTTACTTATCACCTGAAATGAAATCAACAGGGGAAGCGATTGGATATGATCGTACAATGACTCGCGCTTTATATAAAGCACTTCAAGCTGCTGGAATGAACTTGAAAAACTATGGAACAGTATTCTGTACAATTG